>NZ_LWEY01001057.1:0-113175 GCF_001634935.1 Oleiphilus sp. HI0043
GAAAGCAATGGTAAAATTCACCGCATATGATTTCACGGTTTATGGAGGGCTCGAAGCTGAGCTGGTTCATATTAGTGCTGATTCCAGTACAAATGAACAAGGTGATAGCTTCTACCTGGTACGCGTCAAGACGCGAGATAATAACTTGAAGTTCGGAGACAAGCTCCTTCCGGTTATTCCTGGTATGATTGCCCAAGTAGATATTCTGACAGGGAAGAAAACCTTGCTGACGTATCTCTTGAAACCAATATTAAAAGCCCGGCAGGTTGCGCTGACCGAACAGTAAGTTTTGACTTGCTCACTATGCAACTTTTCAGGGTTTTATCTACGGATAGATAATAATAAGTAGCAACCAGTTTGGTTGTTAACGTAGAGGCAATAATAAAATGCAGTTTCTTTCGCGCTTGTTCTTGTGCTTAGCTGTCACAGGCTGTTTTAGCGTGGCCCCGGTTTTTTCCCAAGAGCTAGATTCAAGTTTCTCGAACATTATAGATGAGCCAGGGCTGTCTAAGAAAGCTTCGGCAGTTCGTGGCATTCAGGAGAGCGTGAGCTTAACCTTAGCCAGTCATCCGCAACTTAAAGCAATGGTCAGCGAGTTGTATGCTCAGATGGCGGACATCGAGGAGCGGGAGTCTGCGTTTCTACCTAAGCTTGTTTTATCTCTAGGTGTCGGGCGTGAGCATAGTAATAACACTTCGACAAGGTCATTGACGGGAAGTGGCTCTGAACAAATGGAGCGCCGAGAAGCTTCACTTGCCTTAAGGCAAATGTTATTTGATGGCTTTCATACTCATTGGCAGCGTGAAAGCGGCGTAGAGATGGGGCAGGCACGACGTCTAGCGATGCGCTCTCAGGCAGAAACGCTAGCCTATGATGCTGTGCAGGCGCATTTGGATGTTATGCGTGCGAACTTTGCTCTTGAGGATCATATTGCGAACCTGCAAACTCATGAACGGATTGCGAAAGACGTGGGTACGAGAGCTCGTTTGGGAAAAGATGACCGAGCCAAGGTAAGTCAGGTCAGTGCGCGTTTATCTTTATCTTTGGCAAATGTCGAGGCAGCAAAGGCTAAGCTTAGAGCGGCTGAGGCGGCTTATTTTCGAGTTGTAGGCTCAAGGCCTGCTTTATCTTTGGCTTTTAGTCCAGGCTTGTTATCGATGCCAAATTCGCTGGAACAGCTATTGGAAGAGGTGTCCTCACAGAATCCTCAGTTATTATCTGAAGCGCGAGCGCTTCGAGCGAGCAAGGCTGAGCGTTCGGCAGCGAAGTCTACTAATTTACCTTCGATTTATCTGGAATCTGGTGCGAGTTGGAATGATAACCTTGATGGTGTTAAAGGGCGAAATAATGATGCTTTTGTGATGCTGCGTATGCAATATGACTTATTCAACGGTGGGCGAGACTCAGCGGCTAAGAATAAGGCTGCTCTGCGTGTTAAGCGGGCAGGGTATCGCATGGAAGATGCGCAGCGTGAGTTAAGCTTAGCGGCTGAGCAGGCTTGGCATCGTTACCAGAGTTTATCGACTCGTTACGCCTTACTTCAGGATTATGCAGAATCGGCAGAAAACACCAAGCGAGCCTACATTAAGCAGTTTGATATTGGCCAGCGAAGCTTGATTGATCTGCTGGATGCCGAGAATGAACTATTAAATGCTAAGCGTTTAAGTAGTGAGGCGCGATATGACTTGTATTTGATTAAGTATGAGCTGTTGTACCTGCAGGGTAGTTTGCTGGATCACTTGTCTCAAAATATTACGATATCCCCTAAAGTAACTAAGTTCCTGGACGAAAGGGCATGATGATGGATCAGCAAGAAAAGGAGGCTTTATTTTTAGCGTTACAGGATAGCGATGTTGATCTGGCGCGAGTGACGGAAGACCTCATCTCCTTGCTGGTGCAGAAAGGTATTATTTTGTTTACCGAACTGCCTAGCGCAGTACAGGCTAAGCTTGTTGATAGAGAAAAGCTGAGAGAAAAATTGGGCCAGGTGAATGTGTCTATATTATCGGAGGGCGATACGCTCTAGCTAAGTATTCAACTCTCTTAAGTAATGAGATGGTTGTCTTGAAAGTTTTGCTGAGTAATTTGCTGTAAAATCTCGCTTGCACTTGTATTGGCATTGTCTAGGGTCTCGCCCGTGGACTGATGGCTAGAGTTAGCCTTTCCGAATACGCTTTCTAGGTCGTTCTCTGTGTCATCATGTAGAACTTGATTTAACTCTAGGGTCTCTGGCTCGCTGGAGCTGTTGTTGGCAAAGAGTGGCTGATCACTTCCTTCAATCTTGATAATGACTGTTTGTGTCGTGCCATCAACACTTTCGACAACAAATGTGTCGAACAAGCGTTCTTTCTCTCCCAAAGAGATGACACTCGGGTTGTCAGTATTTAGTTCGTATCGCCAGTTGCCATGTTCATCAATACTGCCAGTGCCATAGTTAGAGCGGGTGGCAATGTCTTCGGCTGCTATAAAGTGAGATTGACCAAAGTCAGGGTCGTCGATGTTTAGCTTCTGTTCGGCGTAAGTGGCATTGGCTAAGTCGATCGTTTCAGAGTTGTCACCGCTTAAAAAAGGCTTGTCATCGGCGCCAAAAATAGTGATCTTGAGAAGTTGATTAGTACCGTCCACGCTTTTTAGCGGGATTAGGTCATGCAAAGTGTCGTTTTGATGAAGGCTTTTTACTGCGTCTGACTCACTATTGAGCGAATAAGTCCATTCGCCACTAGCGGAAATACTTACAAAGCCGTATGTGCCTTCAACCATGTCTTCAGCCAGCATTTGGGCTTCATCTTGGTCGAGGTCTTTAACAGTAAGCGTGCCGCTGATCGTTTCGGGTCTTTCACCAGGGCTATAGTTACTTAGTGCTGAAACTTCAGCGCTCTTGTCGCCAGAGATTGTTGCGCTGTCGTTAATCCCATGTATGGTGATATTGAGGGTAAATTTGTCGCCACTTTTGCTGATTAGGTCGATGCTGTCGATAAGGGAGTCGTTTGCCCCCAGTTCTTGAATTTTCGAAGTGTTGTTGTCTAGCGTGTATTGCCAGCTGCCGTCGCTGTTGTAATTGATTTGGCCATAAGCTGTTTCATGACTGGTTTCGTCAAATTCATAGTTTGTATCAACTTGGCCGCTTACTTCAAAGTGAATGTCTTCAGTAGTGCTTCGGTGCAGAGTTCCAAGGGATTTGCTGGAATGATCTATCTCTGCTTCTGTGTGAGGCGGTATGGCAGTTGAAGTGCTGACTTGTTCACTATTTTGTTCGTCTAAACTGGCTACTTCGTATTTGCTTTGCTTCGCTGAGTTGGCGGTACTTGTTTCTACATACGCATTGCTGGAAAAACTCTCGCCAGGTGGGCTGGAAAATTCTCCGTTAAGCTGGGTGGGGCTTTCTTCGTACCCGGCTGCAGTGGAGGGGAGTAGAGAGAAATCAAAATCTTCGTCGTTAATGATACTGTCTTGTAGGGTGGCAATATCGTTTAACTGTTGCTCGTTTGCGTTCGATAGCTCATGTTCCAGCTTCTTGAGTGTCGCCTTGGCTTGCAGTGCTTGGTTCGATGCTGTGTCGAGCTGTTCAAGGTTCAGCGAAGCTTCCTGTGGAGGGAAGATGTCATTAAGTAGTATGGATGGATGTACGTCCGGACTTGTCTTGTTAATGTCGGTGTTTGTAGTTTGCCCATGAGCCTGTTCAAGCACTTGGCTAGAAAAAAGGCGGGTTGATACTAACAGGCTAGGCTGAGCCGACATGAATGCACTCCGGTTGTACAATTAATACAGTGAGTTAATACACTAAGAGTATTATGAGTGTTTGTCTAGATTATGGCGGGCGGATTTTGTGATCAAATGTAAAAAACCCGCTAATGTTGTCATTAACGGGTTTCTATTCTGAGCCTGCTTGCGCAGGTCAGGCTATCTGTGAGGATAGCTTATAGAGCGTCGTGCTTATAGAGAGTAGTACAACTCAAACTCAACTGGGTGAGTTGTCATGTTCAATTTCTCTACTTCTTCACGCTTAAGATCTAGGAAACCCTGGATCATGTCTTCAGTGAACACGTCGCCCTTAGTTAGGAATTCGTGGTCAGCTTCAAGAGCATTCAATGCTTCTTCGAAAGTCGCTGCTACAGTTGGGATCTCTGCTGCTTCTTCTGCTGGTAGGTCATATAGATCTTTATCAGCTGGGTCGCCAGGGTGGATCTTGTTCTGGATGCCGTCAAGGCCAGCCATTAGTAGCGCAGAGAACGCTAGGTATGGGTTAGCCGTTGGATCTGGGAAGCGAGCTTCCAGACGACGTGCTTTCGGGCTATTTACGTATGGAATACGGATAGAAGCAGAACGGTTACGTGCAGAGTAAGCCAACATAACTGGTGCTTCGAAGCCTGGAACCAAACGCTTGTATGAGTTAGTAGAAGCGTTAGTGAAAGCGTTCAAAGTCTTAGCGTGCTTAATGATACCGCCGATGTAGTATAGGCACTCATCAGATAGACCAGCATAGCCGTCACCAGCCATAACGTTAACGCCATCTTTTGCAAGAGACATGTGAACGTGCATGCCAGAACCGTTATCGCCAACTACTGGCTTAGGCATAAATGTCGCAGTCTTGCCGTAAGCGTGAGCAACGTTGTGTACACAATACTTAAGGATCTGAACTTCATCAGCCTTGTTTACTAGTGTATTAGCGCCAACACCGATTTCACACTGACCAGCAGTACCAACTTCGTGGTGGTGTACTTCGATTACTAGACCCATTGCTTCCATCGCTGCACACATTGCTGCACGAAGGTCGTGTAGAGAGTCAACTGGTGGTACTGGGAAGTAACCGCCTTTAACGCCTGGACGGTGACCAATGTTACCGCCTTCGAATTCTGCGTGGCTACCCCAAGCAGCTTCTTCAGAGTTGATTTCGTACATAGCGCCGTTCATGTCGGCTTTCCACTTAACGTCATCAAATACGAAGAATTCTGGCTCTGGACCAAACAATGCAGAGTCAGCGATACCTGTAGACTTCAAGTATTCTTCAGCACGGATCGCAACAGAGCGTGGGTCGCGCTCGTAGCCTTGCATAGTTGAAGGCTCAACGATGTTACAACGAACGATCAAAGTGCTTTCTTCTGTGAACGGGTCAAGTACTGCTGTAGCGTCTTCAGGCATAAGGATCATGTCTGATTCGTTGATGCCTTTCCAGCCAGCAATTGATGAACCGTCAAACATTTTGCCTTCTTCGAAGAAGTCTTCGTCAACTTCAGAAGATGGAATGCTTACGTGTTGTTCTTTACCGCGAGTATCTGTGAAGCGAAGGTCGACCCATGTGACTTCGTTTTCTTTGATTAGGCCGAGAGTTTTCTCTGACATTCTAATTTCTCCATTTTTGGACGTATTCGAAACAAAGGTTTGTTTCATGTTATTTCAAGTGCCGAGCACTGCACTAAATTGTCACACTCAAGTTGCGACATGCGCAGTGCCTAGCGATTTTCGCAGCAGGTGTCCGGCCTAACCAGTCTAAACAAACTTTTCAAATACTATTTATATTTCAAGTACCGTCCAAGTTGTCAGACGCCTTTGCTGGGCAGCCTGGAAGAGGAAAAAATGAAGGATAGCAGAACTATCTTCATTATTCCCCAATTATTTGTTGACATTAGTTTTTCTATGTCAGTGTGCAATATGTTTGCCAATTTTGATTATTTGTAAGTGCTTGAAAATAGGTGGCTGGAAGGGAGTATCAGTGGATTTTTACGATGTAATGCGCACCATAGCGGTGCTTCATGCTGTTTAGTGCAATAAAATGGTGCGACAGTAAAAAACTAAAATGTAAAATATTTGTTTACTGCATTTTAATATGACGTTCTTTCTGTATAATTCGCGTCCAATTTATATTCAGTTACTTTTAATTTAAGTCTTGGATTTAGTCTTTTCAGGATAACAGGTACCCGTATTGTGATAGAGAAATTAAGAAATATTGCCATCATTGCTCACGTTGATCATGGTAAAACGACGCTTGTAGATAAGTTGTTAAGCCAATCGGGTACACTCGAACGTCGGGACGAAGGTTCTGAGCGTATCATGGACTCCAATGACCAGGAAAAAGAGCGCGGTATTACCATTCTGGCAAAAAATACAGCCATTCAATGGAATGACTATCATATCAATATCGTTGACACACCTGGGCACGCTGACTTCGGTGGCGAAGTAGAGCGTGTATTATCGATGGTTGACTCGGTATTGCTGTTGGTTGATGCCGTTGATGGGCCGATGCCTCAAACTCGTTTTGTGACTTCAAAAGCGTTTGAGCAGGGTTTACGTCCTATTGTTGTAATCAATAAAATAGATCGCCCGGGTGCTCGTCCAGACTGGGTGATGGATCAGGTTTTCGATTTGTTTGATAGCTTGGGTGCGACGGATGAACAGTTAGACTTCCCTGTTATTTATGCGTCGGCGCTGAATGGTATTGCTGGTTCAGACCCTGAGGATATGGCTGACGATATGACGCCGCTGTATGAGATGATCACAGAACAAGTGCCAGCGCCTGATGTAGATCCTGAAGGAATGTTCCAGATGCAGGTGTCTGCATTGGCTTACGACAGCTACGTAGGTGTTATTGGTGTAGGTCGTATTACTCGCGGAACATTGAAGCCAAATCAGCAAGTAATTATTAAAGATGCCAAGGGTAATGAGCGTAAAGGCAAGGTGCTTAACGTCAAAACTCATATGGGGCTTGAGCAGGTTGAGACGCCACTGGCGAATGCTGGAGATATTGTTTGTATCAATGGTATTGATGGCTTAGGTATTTCAGATACTTTGTGTGACCCGGAGTGTGTAGAGGCTTTGCCAGCACTAAACGTAGATGAGCCAACCGTAAGTATGACCTTCGTGGTGAATGATTCTCCTTTTGCAGGCCTGGAAGGTAAGTTTGTTACGACGCGTAATATTAAGGACCGTCTTGATCAAGAGCTTATTCACAATGTGGCATTACGAGTGGCGCCAGGTGATACGCCGGACAAGTTTGTTGTCTCGGGTCGTGGTGAATTACACCTTTCTGTATTGATTGAAACAATGCGTCGTGAAGGTTTTGAGATGGCGGTATCGCGCCCTGAAGTTGTCCAGAAAGAAGTTGATGGCCAGATTCACGAGCCGTATGAGATGGTTGTAATTGATGTTGAAGAGCAGCATCAAGGGCCTGTGATGGAAGCAATGGGTTTGCGAAAGGCAGAATTAACCAATATGGAGTTGGATGGTAAAGGGCGTGTGCGTCTTGAGTTTGTTATCCCTTCTCGTGGTTTGATCGGTTTCCGTGGATTATTCCTGACGCTGACTTCTGGTTCAGGCATCATGACGAGTGTCTTTGATCACTATGGCGAAGTGAAGTCTGGTGGCTCTTTTGAGCGTCAGAACGGTGTGTTGGTGAGTATGGTCAAAGGTAAGACCACTGCTTATTCGTTGTTTACTGTTCAGCAGCGTGGCCGTTTATTCTTAGGCCCTGGTGTTGATATTTATGAAGGTCAGATTGTCGGCATTCACTCACGCTCTAATGACTTGGTTGTTAATACGGTCAAAGGTAAGCAGCTAACGAACGTTCGTGCATCGGGTACCGATGAGGCCTTGACCTTGGTTCCGCCGATTACGCATACGCTAGAGCAGGCGCTTGAGTTTATCGAAGATGATGAGTTGGTTGAAGTAACGCCAGAAAGCATTCGTATTCGTAAGAAGCTTCTTACCGAGACTGAGCGAAAGCGTAATAAGAAGTAAGCTTCTGTATAGTCTGTATAGAAAGTAGCTTAATAATTAAGCCCGCCTCCATATTTGGAGGCGGGCTTTTTTGTGGGTCATCGATATGACATATTAAAGGATTATGCTTAATTAAGCTTGGGAGAGAAAAGTGAAAGGTCTGATTCAGCGGGTAAGCTCTGCTTCGGTCGAGGTCTCTGGTGAAGTGGTTGGGGAGATATCTAAAGGGGTTTTGTTATTGCTGGGCGTTGAGAAGCAAGATACTGAAGCTTCGGCACAGGCTTTGCTTGAAAAGGTAGTGGGCTATCGTATTTTTGAGGATGAAGCTGGTCGAATGAACAAAAGCCTAAGGGATATAGGAGGTGAGTTATTGCTGGTTTCCCAGTTTACGTTGGCAGCGAATACAAAAAAGGGGCGGCGGCCAAGCTTTTCAGAGGCCAGTGAGCCTGGGCGAGCGCAAGAGCTTTATAAGATATTTGGAGAAATGGCCGAGGCGCAAGGTGTTCGTGTGCAGAGAGGGGTATTTGGTGCGGATATGCAAGTTTCTCTGGTGAATGACGGGCCGGTTACCTTTTTGCTTGAGGTGTAGTTATTGTGTGCTTGTTAGTGGATTTTGAGCTTTTTTGGTGCAAAACGGCTAATTTGCGAGAAAAATGTAATTATTTTTTGTACTTTTGTTTATTTGCTGCTAAATAATAGTTAAGCTTAATTTTAAAAAGGACTTGTAAGATATTGTTTGTACTGGTTAACCACTAGAGAATGACTGGTATATCTTTATTGCAAGTGCAATGACGCATATAAAAGTGAAGTAAGTTTTGCTTGGCATTAAATAAGGCTTGGGTGTTTTTGATCTAGATCATTCAGGTCTAAACCTTAACAAGCTGTAACGTGCCTTAGTGCTCAAACTTGTCTTAATATGTTGATAGGAAAGATAAAACACATTTTAATTTGTTAAGTAATTGGCAGATATAAGATGAAACTTATGTTGGGAACATGTCTGAAGAATTGATTTTTGACACATTTCTGACATATTTTATAAATAATATAGGCGGCCGGAAGACTGTGCTGTATTAACGGTGCTGTATTAACGGCATAACTAATAATAATTTAATCGCTAAGTATATTTAACGAGATTCCAGGATGAGCCTGACTCTCATTAAAATTTTAACAGAAAAAAGGAAGACGAAATGAAAAAGACCCTGATCGCTTCAGCTGTAGCAGCAGCTACTCTATCTACTGGTGTAATGGCAGCAGATAAAGGTATTGAATTCTACGGTGATATCGATGTTGCATATGTACATGCAGATGCTGACGGAAATACTGCCAACGCTGTAATGGATAGTGACTCTACTTTTGGTTTGACTCACTCTCACATGGTTTCTGAAGGCGTAACTGCTTTTGCTAAAGTAGAATTTGAATTCGACGCAGACGAAACTACAGCTGGTATCAACCAGTCTGATGAAATCTATGTTGGTGTTAAAGGTGACTTCGGTTCTGTTCAATACGGTGTTGATGACACAGTATATGAGTGGGTAGACGTAACAGACACTTCTGAGTTTGTTGGCTTAGAAGGCGAATTGGCTGCAGATAGCGAAGTTGAGAACCTACAATATGTTTCTCCTGAGATTGCTGACGGTTTAACTGTTGGTGTAACTTTGCCAGTTGAAAGCAGCTCTGTATTCGCTGGTGCTTTAGCTGCTAAATACGCTATGGATAACCTTGAACTTGCTTTTGCATACTCTATGGGTCGCGAAGAAGCTGGTGTTGAAGCAGAAGATACTATTGGTTTAGGTGCTACTTACTCAATGGATGATATTACTGTAATGCTTGGTTACGAAAGCATGTCAGATACAGTTGATTACATTGGTTTGCAGGGCATGTACACAATGGGTCAGAACCAGTTTGCTCTAGGTTATGGTATGAAGTCTTATGATGGTGCAGAAGACGAAGCGACAATTGCGCTTCAAGCTCTTCATAATGTAACAGATCATTTGTTTGTAGCTCTAGAATACACAACGTCTACTGACCTTGGTGGTGTTGATGGTGCGGATGTTGACGTACTAGCTATCGGCGCTAACTACAGCTTCTAAGTTGTAAGTTTAGAACTAAGCTCTAAAAAGCCGGTGACTTTCACCGGCTTTTTTTTGCCTGAAATTTATGTAAATCAAACGATAAGGTGTTTTGTGCCGAAAGAAATTGAACTAAAACTTAGTGTTGTGGGTGAAAGTCTTGCTGTGCTTGAGAGCTTGGAAGCGTGTTTGAGCAATCAGGGGTTTGTGCTTGAGTTGCAGCGAAAGCCTTTGCAGAATATTTACTATGATACGCCTGATAAGATATTGAACCAGCATCGAATGGCTTTGCGGGTTCGGAAAAAAGGCGATGCTTTTATTCAAACCTTGAAGACCAAGGGGAAGTCGGTAAGCGGTCTAAGTGAACGTGGTGAATGGGAATGGGAATTGGCGGATAACAAGCTAGATATTTCACTTCTAGAGGGCTTGGATGTTTGGCCGGAAGGAATGAATTTGGAAAGTTTAAATGCGGTGTTTGAGACGAACTTTGTTAGGCATCAGGTATTAATTGAATGGCAGGGTAGCGAAATTGAATTAGCTTTTGACCAGGGCGAGGTGTTGTCAAAAGGTAAGTGTCTGCCAATCAAAGAAATTGAGCTAGAGCTAATGTCGGGTGAGGTTGAAGCGCTAAAAAGTTTGGCAGCCGTATTGGGGCAAGCTATTCACTTGAAAGCGTCTGACACGAGTAAAGCCGAGAGAGGCTATTCTTTATTGGCAGCGAGCTAAGTATTTCAGACATACTTGATCAAGCGCATTGAGCTGACATGCTCGCTGCGTTACTTTTCTCAGATAACAATATCGAAAATTGAGAGCTATCTATATGAGCAGTGCTAACATCGCAATCGGTACCCAAGTTGAGAATGTAATTAATCAGTTTCCGGGGTTTATTCAAGCAAGTCTACGTAACGCCTGGCAAGAGTTGAGTGCTTATTATGTTGGCGAAGCATGTTTGGAAGATATTCGCTGGGAAACGCTCGAATGCCCTTGGTCAAAAGACTTTATTCAGAGCATTTTGGATGTATGGTCGCGCAGCGACTATGTTAGAGAGTCCAGTTTAAAGTACCCTGAATGGTTGCATGAGTGGTCGGGCAGCGATTCAGCACTGTTTACTTCAAAGTTGGAAGGGCAATATAAGCGCGATTTAAGTTCACGCTGTAAAGCAGTCAATGATGAAGCTGAATTGATGTCAGTTCTGCGAGTATTTCGTCGCTATGAAATGACGCGGCTTATGTGGCGCGATCTCTTAAGCTTGGTAGAGCTGGAAGAAACACTTTCGGACGTAAGTGCTTTGGCCGATGCAGCGGTTGAAGTTGCTTTGGATGTCTTATACAAACAGCTTTGCGAGCGTTATGGCACCCCTTTTTCTAGAGCAAAAGAGGGCGGTGCACCTATCCCTCAGCACATGCTGGTGTTGGCGATGGGCAAACATGGCGCTTATGAATTAAATGTATCTTCCGATATCGACCTGATTTTTGCCTATCCTGAATCTGGTGAGACCGATCACGCCAAAAAGCCAATTGAAAACCAGCTCTTCTTCACGCGCCTGGGGCAAAGGCTCATCAATGCTTTGGATGCCATGACCTCTGAGGGTTTCGTATTCCGTGTCGATATGCGCTTGCGGCCTTATGGTGATAGTGGCGCATTGGCGATGAACTTCGCTTCCTTTGAAGACTACTATCACAACCAGGGACGGGAGTGGGAACGTTATGCCATGATCAAGGCGCGTATCGTTAATGCCGACGCAAACCCTGAAGCCAGCGCGGCCTTAATGGATATTATTAGCCCTTTTGTTTACCGCAAGTATGCTGATTTTACCTCTGTGCAAGCCTTGCGCGATATGAAGCGTATGATTATGGCTGAAATGCACCGCAAAGGTGGAGAGCAAAATATTAAGCTGGGTGATGGCGGCATTCGAGAGATCGAATTTATTGCCCAGGCCTGCCAATTGATTCATGGTGGCCGAGACGAACGCCTCCAGCAGCAGGGCTTGGTAAGCGTTTATCGTACATTGCAAGAAAATGAATATTTACCCTCGGAATGGGTCGATACTTTATTACTTGCCTATCGACTATTGCGTAATTTGGAGCATGCGATACAAGGCTTGGCAGACCAACAAACCCAGTTAATTCCAGAATCAGAAGAGAGCCGTCAGCGTATTGCTTGGTCGATGAGCTATTCAGACTGGCCAAGTTTAGAGGCAGAGCTGAATGAGCATCGTTCAGCGGTGAGTCAATGCTTTGCCGATTTTCTGCATGACCCTGAAGAAGATGGTGATCAGGAGGAAGCAGGAAGGGCTTGGTTGGCAGCTTGGCTGGCTGAAGAGCGTTCACAGCTTTTGCAGCCAATGTTCCAAGAGGCAGGTTATGAGTCGCCTGCACAGAGTGTTAGTGATTTGGAACAGTTACGAGAGCATCGCTTGTTTACCTTGATGTCACCAGAAGCACGGCAGCGTTTTGAGACTTTTCTGCCCCTATTGCTGGATGAAGCTGCTGAAACCAATAAGCCGTCGCTTACATTGGCGCGCATGCTGGGGCTTGTTAGTTCGATACTGGGTCGCTCAGTTTACTTTGTTCTATTGTATGAGAATACAGGAGCGCTTAAGCAGTTGTGCCGCTTATGTTCAGAAAGCCCGTGGGTGTCTGAACATATTGCTAAAAGTCCGGTTATTCTTGATGAGTTGCTGGATGCCCGAAGTCTATTCCATCCACCGAATCGAGAGCAATTACAAGATGAGCTAAGGCAGCAAATGTTGAGAATTCCAGAGGATGATCTGGAAACTCAAATGAACTGCCTACGAACTTTCAAACAATCTCATATGTTGCGTGTGGCTGCATCGGAGTTAGGTGGACACTTGCCTTTAATGAAAGTAAGTGATTACTTAACATGGTTGGCCGAAGTCCTTCTGGAAGAGTCTTTAGCCATCGCATGGCATAATCTAGTCGTTAAACACGGTGTGCCAAGTGGTTTAAGCAGTGACGAGAAAGGGATTGCTGGCGAAGGTTTTGCCGCAATTGGTTACGGGAAGCTAGGTGGCTTGGAGTTAGGTTATAGCTCTGACCTGGATATGGTCTTTCTCTATGACGCTGATGACTATGGCGTGACATCGGGGCCAAAGTCGATTGATAATCAGGTATTTTATATGCGTCTAGGGCAGAGAATAATTCATATTCTGTCAGCTCAGACAACGCAAGGAATGCTGTATGAGTCAGACATGCGTTTGCGTCCCTCGGGCAATTCTGGAATGTTGGTGTCGTCGCTAGCTGCGTTCAAAAAGTATCAGCAAAATGATGCTTGGACATGGGAACATCAAGCTTTAGTTAGGGCGCGTGGTATTGCGGGTGACCCAAAGCTTATCGAAAATTTTAATCTGGTTCGACGAGACATACTGGCAGCACCCAGAGATGAAGCTGAGCTTAGGGCAGAAGTTAAAGCTATGCGCGAAAAAATGAAGGCTGCCGCCAAAGCGGGAAGTATCAAGCAAGGTGATGGTGGTCTGGTGGATATCGAATTTATCACCCAGTTTGGCGTGTTGAACTTCGCGCACCAAGATTCTAGCTTGATGGACTGGACCGATAATATTCGCATATTAGAGGTTTTAGAGAAGCTGGATTGTTTTGAAGGCATTGATTTATCCGTACTGAGTGCATCCTATCGGGAGCTGCGTTCTGGTTTGCATCGAAATAGCTTGGCTGATGAGGCGGATAAAACAACGATCGCTGATTATGCTGAAACATGCAGCAAGGTAACGGAGATTTGGCAAAAAGTCTTCGTGGCCTAGTGATATTTAAGCAAGATTTTCCTGGCTTAATGCTCTAAAATTAGCACCGTGATTAATTATCAAGTAGTGAATAATGGAAGCTTTTAGAGCCAAATTAGTAGTCTATATCCTTAAATTCTTAGCGAGCCTTGGTTTAAGCAAAGCCCAGGCTCTCGGTCGTTTTATTGGTCGGATTCTATGGATGGGCGACTCCGAGACCACACGTGTCACCAAAGAAAATATCTCGCATTGTTATCCCGAGCTATCAGAAAGCGACCAGAGAGAGCTAACACGGCGCAGTCTACTTGAAACCGGTATGTTATTTGCCGAATTTGGAGTGATGTGGGAATGGCCCACTGAAAAGACTTTGAATTTAATTCGCTCGGTTGAAGGTAAAGAGCACCTTGACGCGATATTTGAAAAGGGTAAAGGAGCGATTGTATTGGCGCCTCATCATGGAAATTGGGAGCTAGTTGGTTTGTATTTATCAACGCTTCGACCGATGGCTGCTCTATACAAACCGCCTAAAATAAAAGCCTTGGAAGAATATATGTCTTCGGTGCGAGGTCGTCATGGTTCTGAGTTAGTGCCAACCAATAGGCGGGGCGTTATTCGTTTGTTTTCTATCCTCTCGGATCAGGGGATGGTTGGTATTCTGCCAGACCAGGTGCCAGGCGGAACGGGCGGTGTTAATGCTCCTTTTATGGGAATAGAGGCTAATACGGTAAAGCTTGTATCTCGCTTGATTGGCCGCACTGGCTGTGAAGTCGTGAGCTTGTGTGCGATTCGCCGTCCCAAAGGGGATGGTTTTGATATGGTGTTCAAACCAGCTGATCCTGAGATATATAGTGACGATATCGCTACATCCGTCGCGGCATTGAATCGCTCAGTTGAAGCATGTATCGAAAGTCATCCCGAACAATACCAATGGGAGTACAAACGCTTTAAAGGGATGACGATAGACGGGCGTAAGGCTTATAGTAAGCTTAACCCATAGATTGGTTTAACGCTGCTATTGAGAATAGCCTTCAATCAAATAATTCCAGTCATTGTGAGTCCACTTTATCCCATGCCTTGTTACTTCCTTTTCAAAGCTGCGTTTTAAGCGCTTCAGATTACTGCTTTTCCAGGCATGCTTTGGCTTTAACATTTTGGCGCGATCAAAGTCGATGAGCCAAAATAAGCCCTCTTCATCTTGCAAAATGTTTTGAATGTTCAGGTCAGCATGATAAACACCCGCTTTGTGGAATCTTGCGATTAAAGCGCCTAATGTGAAATAGAAGTCTTTGCTTTGTACTTGTTTGAGTACTTGCAGTAAGTCTTGTGCATTAGGAATGCGGTGTGTCAGTAAGTCTGCCTGATAATATAGGCCTCTTTTGACTACCTGTGCGGCAGCAGGCTTGGGAACCGGCAAGTTTTGTTGATTGAGTAAACTCAAGATATTGAACTCACTGACAGAACGACTCTTTTGCCAGCCTTTAAAAAGGTAGTGGTCGTTGCTGATTTTACTCATCATGCCGCCGCGCAGATAATGTCTTAACACCAGTGAATGAGACTTGTGTTGGATAAACCAGGTTGTTCCACGTCCAGACTCTTGTCCATTAACGGCATTGAGCTTTTTCCAATAGCCTGATTCAAAGAGCTCGCTGGATATGTCCGAAAAACATTCACTATCATAGAGCCAATAATGCTGGCCGTTTTGAGAGGACTCTATATTCGGCATGATTTCAAGTTCCTTGAATCGTTTGGGTGGCGTTCTAGCTAAGACAATTCTAATTCATACAGGGCGATGGTGTCTCGGCACATTTGTGAAAGAGAGAAGTTTTCTTTGACGAAGGCTGCCGCTTCAATGCCTTGCCTTGTGCGTTCGTCTTTACTGTATGCCAGGGCTCGTTCAATAGCCGCCGCCATAGAACTGGAGTCGCGAGGTTTACACATCAGGCTTTTATAGGGAGGGGAGATTGTCTCCTGACTACCTCCGTGGTTTGTAGCAACTACCATGCGTTGCATCACTTGAGCTTCGCAGGCAGTACGACCGAAGGATTCCGGCTTGACGGAGGCTGAAATTACCAGATCAGCCAGCGCATAGGCTGCTGGCATGTTGTCGAAGTTTCCGGTTAACTTGACGTGAGCTTGCAAACCTTTTTCAGCGATCAAGGCTTCCAGTTCTTGTTTATATGCATCTTTTCCAGGCTCGTCGCCAACGAACAAGCAGTAAAAGTTACGATGGGGCAATTTAGCCAGTGCTTCTATTAGTACTTGATGGCCTTTAATTCGAGTTAGCCTTCCAGGCAGCATGATAATGTTTTTCCCCTCAGGGACTGACCATGCTGTCTTGAGCTGTTTCGCAGCGAGCTGAGCTTCTTCCAGCTCAAACCTATCCAGGTCGATGCCGCGAAAAATCAGCTTGGTCTTAGTGTTGAAGGTGGGGTAGACCTCTTCTATATGCTGTTGTACAAACTTAGAAACAGCGATCACATGCTGGCTTCTAAGCATGGCGCTGTTATACCAGCGCTTGAGAGCATTCTGGTGACCGTAGACACCATGAAAGGTGGTGACAAAGGGAATGTTGCTTTGTTTTGATGCCCATAAGGCGCTCCAGGCTGGAGCGCGAGAGCGAGCATGGATTAGGTCAATCTTCTGCGTTTCTATCAGCTTTGCTAGCTTTCTACTGTTCCACCACATAAGTATGGGGTTCTTGCTGTGAACGGGGAGCTCGATATGCTTCGACCCTTGTTGTTCAAGCGCCTTAACCATAGGGCCGCCAGAAGAAACAACCAATGAACGGTAGCCTTGCTCAACCAGTTCTTGAGCGAGGTCTAAAGTGCCTGTTTCGACACCGCCAGAAACCAGGCTTGGCAAAACTTGTAATATCGTTTTTTGTCTCATGCTTGCCCTGTGGTTTGCGCAGTAAGAGAAAGTTGTTGGTATCGTTTCAAAAGCCAGGTGGCAGCTGCCGAAGCCTCGTCAAGGCTTGCTGGTAAGTCAGGATAAAACTGTGCTTTCTTATTGCTTTGCCATTGACCGAAGTCGATAAGTTTGCCGCTAGAGGTGAGTCTGTTGATATGCATGCAAATTCGCTTCTTTTCTGATTTCGATACCATTGGCAGCTCTAATAGTGCGGTGGGCGAGCCTGACGTTAAGGACTCGTAGAGCATTGACATGCTGTCAGGTGTTACCCAAGTAAAAGCGCTGGACTGAAGTGCTTCATCTACTGGGCCAAAACTGCCATCTTGATACCGGTGACAGCTTAGGTTTGCTATTTCGAAACTTGAAATCTTGTCGATAAAGCTTAGCGGTGTTCGTGGCGAGTCGCTCAAGTGCCATAAAACTTCCCGGCGGGTGTCGCAAATTTCTTGGATTTGCTTAATCAAATTCGACTCGTCCCATACGAAGTGCTTAGAAGGGCCGCCGATCATCATAAGGTGTTGTGTTCGTTTCGTGTTTGGTGGGGGTGAAATCTTTGTGATAGGCCCTTGCGTTGTCATGACCCGTTCACTATTGGCTAGCCCGTCATGTTCGGGGCAAATGACGCCATCAAATAGCGGCAGCGGTAGGCTGGGTTTCATAATGACAAAGCTTTTGGCGCGGTGGGTCCGGGCGAGCATGAGCAGGCTTTTGTGAGTGCCGTGCCCTGCGCCAATGATGATGTCCGGGCTGTTATCCTGTTTTGTGGGAAGTAACAATCCTCGAAAGCCGACTTGCAGTGTTTGGCTGTCTAGCCAGAGCTCTTCGATATTAGTCTGGCGGGCAAGCGCTTTAGTTAGACCTTTTAGCTGACTGATGTGTCCGGCCCGCCCATCATGACAGACCCAAACCATCAAAGGTCGGGTAGCTCTCGTGTTAGATTGGCTTGACATAGATATCGTTTTCCTCGGAAGCGCTCTCTCATCAAGTGATGTGAGAAGCGCTGCTAATCGTCTATACTGCGTCTTTTGAATTTTTCGAAAGGCGCTTATGTTCCGCTTAGTTTACACAATTCTTTTCGCACTCTGTATGCCATTTGTTTATCTGAAGCTTTTATGGCGAGGATTTAAGGCGCCAGAATATAAGGCCAGAAAAATGGAGCGTTTTGGTTTTTTTAATGCGCCAAAGCTGAATAGAAGTATTTGGGTGCATGCTGTGTCCGTAGGCGAAGTGCTAGCAGCGGAGCCAATTATTCGAGAGATTCAAAGGCGTTTTCCAAACCGAGATATCGTTATCACTAGTATGACGCCAACCAGCTCCGAGCAAATTAGAAAGCGCTTTGGCAGTGATGTGTTTCATGTCTATGCACCTTACGATATTCCCTTTATGGTGAAGGCGTTTTTGCGCCGGGTAAAACCTGAATGTCTGATCATTATGGAAACCGAACTCTGGCCAAATATGATTCACCAGGTGATGCGAAGAAACTGCCCGGTTGTCATCGCTAATGCGCGTTTGTCAGAGCGCTCAGCAAAAGGCTACCGACGCTTGAAACCCGCTATTGGTTGGATGTTGAATGATCTGTCACTCGTGCTATGCCAGTACGAAAATGATGCTTCACGATTTGAATCACTAGATATCGCAAAGGAAAAGATTTTTGTAACGGGTAGCGTAAAGTTTGATACGAACGTGGAAGATAGTCATGTTAAAAAAGCCGCTCACCTGAGCGCAAATTTACCCGCTAAGCCTAAGATTTGGGTCGCGGCGAGTACGCATGAAGGCGAAGACGAGCTGGTTTTAAAAGTGCATGAACGTTTGAGGCAGCGCTTTCCCGATGCCTTGCTGGTATTAGTGCCTAGGCACCCTGAGCGCTTCGAAAGTGCTTTTCAGCAATCAAATAAGCAAGGCTTTAACACCGCACGAAGAAGCGAATTTGAAAAAATTCCCAGCGATGCAGAAGTATTTGTGGTGGATACCATGGGGGAGTTGATGGATTTTTATGCGACAGCTCAGGTTGCGGTAATAGGCGGTTCATTTACCGAAATTGGTGGCCATAACCCGATTGAGCCAGGCGCTTTGGGGTTGCCGATTTTAATTGGCCCCCATTACTTTAATTTTGAAGCTATTTGTCATCAACTGGTCGAAGCCAAGGGTATGGAAATTGTGGCAGATGAACTCGCGTTGCTCGAGTCGCTCGGAATGCTATTTTCAAACCCGGAACGGGCTCAGGAAATGGGGCAAAATGCATTGCAGAAAGTTGAGGCTAGCAAGGGAGCGGTGAAACGTGTTGTTGACCACCTGCAGCCCTTGCTTGAAGAAAGCTAGAGCTTACTGGCCGGGCGATAGCCAGGCGTTCAGAGCTTCAATGTCTTTAACACTTAAGGTTCCCGCTGCGCGTTTTATGCGTAGGCTACTTTCTACAAAATCGAAGCGAGCATTCGCGTAGTCACGAAGTGCAGTGAAATAGTTACGCTCGGCATCAAGTACTTCAACAATATTTCGAGTACCTACCTTGTAACCTTCACGCGTTGCTTCTAAAGCACTTTCACGAGAAACGATATTTTGTTGAAGTGACTCAACTGTCTGAATGTTGGTTTTCAGACTAATAAACTCGGTACGTGTTTCTATTTTCGCCTGACGTTGCGCTAAGGTCAGATTGTGTTTTGCCTCGGCGACCTGATGGCGAGCTTGGCGAACACCCGCCTGTGTTGCGCCACCAGAATACAGTGGCATGTTAAGTGTAATGGCTAGTTCGCTACTCTCACTATCATCGTTGCCAGCTGCATAGTAATTGGTGAAGGCAGAATTGCTATAATTGGCATCCAGACTGACGGTAGGTAAATGAGCTGCTTTCTTTGACTTTAGAAGTGCTTCGCTTGCCTTATAAGCGTAGTGAGCAATCTTGATACCTAGATTGTGGTTTTGTGCGGACTCAAGCCATTTTTCTGCAGAAATGCTTGTATCCATGGCAATAGGGAAGTCAGGATTAAGGCCATGTAGCTCGTTTGTATACTCACCCGTAATTCGCGAAAGGTTTTCCAGGGCGATGGTCAGGTTGCCCTCAGATCTAATTCGTGCAGTTTGCGATGCATCATAGGATGCTTTAGCTTCGTGAACATCGGTAATCGCGATTAAGCCAACATCAAACTGCTCTTTGGCTTGTTCATATTGGCGCTTTACAGCTGCTTCCTGAGAGTGGTCAGAGCGCAGGTTTTCTTGCTCTCTTAGTACTTTGAAATAGGCTGTTGCGACATTAAGGATTAAATTTTGCTGAGCAGTAAGGTAATCGACTTGAGCTAGCAGGGTTCTTTGTTCACTAGCGCTTACTGAGTGCCAGGTAGGTAAGTTCAATAGTGGCTGAGATAAACTTAAGTAATAGTTTTTTTGCTTGTAGCTATTGTCGCTTGAGCTTAAGCCATTTGAGTTTGTATGGCTTAAGCTTGCTCTTGCATTGACAGTGGGTAGTAGACCTGCAAATTCAATTTTTTGGCCTTCTTGTTCGGCCAAATAAGCTGACTGAGCAGCAAAGATCTCTGCGTCATAGTTCTCGGCTTTCTTATATAGGCTTAAAAGGTCGGTACTTTGTGCCGACGCAATAAATGGCAGCGTCATGCAAGAAAGAAAGGTTGAAATAAGCAGCTTTGATGTGTGCTTCATAGTGTCCTCTTTGATCGGGCGTACGGTATAGGAACCTAAGGCTGAAAATAAGCTTTGGCTCGATGGTTTCATTATGGACAATCTATATGAAGAACTCTAGACTTCCTTGGCGCAAATACCTGTCTTGTGCAGCATGTAGATGTTTGTATGTCCCTCAATAAATCGCAAAAACAGTATATTTAGTTCGAAAAACGCTAGCCTCAGTTCGAGCTGAAAGGAGAAATAATGTCGACGATCAAGCTTCAATATGGCAAAGAAGATTATCAGCTAATTGGCCGTGAGTCCTGCTTTGAAGGCTTCTTTCGCATGGAAAAGGTTACCCTGAAACATCGCTTGTTTGATGGTGGCTGGAGCCGGGAAGTCAGTCGTGAATTGTTTATTCGGGGTGATGCCACTTGCGTTATTCCCTACGACCCAATGGAAGACAAAGTTGTGCTGCTGGAACAATTCAGGCCGGGCGCAATACTCGAGGATCAATCACCCTGGTTGCTGGAGTTGGTTGCAGGGATGAATGATGAGGGCGAGCACCCGGAGAATGTTGCACGCAGAGAAGCGCAAGAGGAGGCGCGCCTGGAATTAGGCGAACTTGAAAAAATTTGTGAATACTTGGTCTCGCCGGGCGGCACTACAGAGAAGGTCTATCTCTACTGTGCTAAAGTCAGTGTTCAAGGTGTTGGTGGCGTGTTTGGTCTTGCTGAAGAAGATGAAGATATCAAGGTACACTGCCTAGACTTTGAAGCAGCTTATAAATTGGTCGAAAATGGCACCATTAACAATGCTGCCGCTATTATGGGGCTTCAATGGCTGGCCTTAAACCGGGAACGCTTGCGAGAGCAGTGGCGCTAGACTAAGGGGAGAGTATTATTTTAATGCGTAAAAAGTATGTCCCCGACTTGGTTCAGCTTGGCGCGACCTTTGAAAGCAACTATAACCGCCTAATTCGTTTGATTCGAATGATGGGCGATGTTGAACGGATTCGCTTCAGCTTACATAACGGCATGTCTTACGTTGGGCAAGTACATATGACGCTTGTTGAGTCTTGTAAATATACCGATACTTTTTTGCTTGAACAAACCGCAGCGGCAGGGAAGTGGGTGAACAACCCCAAGCTTACGGTGCGTTTATATCATGATGCGGGTGTCGCTGAAGTGATAGCTCGCGATGGCCGCCAGTTAGCTCAGGGTGTAAATATCTACCCAAATCAAAAAATGCACTTGCCCGATGAAAAAAGTCAGATGAATACTTTTCTGACGGAATGGCTGAATTTCTGTATTTCTTATGGATGTTGCGACGAGAGTCCGTTTACCCATCAGAAAGTGTGAAAGTCTTATCAGACTGTTTGTCTTTATTAACGCTAATATCTGAGACGCGCGTAACAAAAAATTCATACCTTAGTATGAAAACACTAAAACAAAGCGTCATCATCATTTCCAAACTGCAATATTGAGCTAACTTATCTAGTTAATCTGCGAAAAGTTTAGTGAATCTATGGATAAAGCGTATTGCAGATCGGTTCTCTGAAGGAGTGAGTCTCAGTGTGCCGGGTCAAATTGGAATTGAGATTGTCAGATCAGCGATTTAGATAACAGAAAGAGCCGAACGAAAATGTCGAGTCATGTCAGTGCAGGGGGCGCTGTGATTAACCTCCTTCAAATAAGTGATTGCCACCTCACAAAGGATGCTGAAAGTGACTTGCTTGGTGTGGTGACACGCGAAAGCCTTGTTGCGGTGCTTGATAAAGTTGAAGCTGATATAGCTGCGAGCTTTTGTCCAAGCCCGGATTACGTTTTGGCGACGGGCGATATTGCACAGGATGCAAGTCTTGAAGCCTATCACTACTTCCAAACTCAAATTGAAGGCTTTAACGCTCCCAGCCGTTGGTTCTCTGGGAATCATGATGACCGTGGCATTATGGCTGAGGCCTTGGGTCACGGGGTCGAGACGGAGCGCTTGCTACGTGTTGGCAATTGGCAAATTATTTTATTAGATTCGTCTGTAACAGGTGCCGTACATGGCATGTTACGAGATGATGATTTAGCCTTTCTAGAGCGGTGCTTGTCTGAACGCCCCGATCTTCATACCTTAATTAGCTTTCATCACCATCCGGTTGATATCGGCAGTACCTGGCTGGATAAGATTGGTTTGCATAATCGAGATCAGTTTTTCGATATCGTTGACCGCTATGACAATGTCAGAGCGGTACTCTGGGGGCATATTCATCAAGAGTTTTCTGAAACGCGTAAAGGTGTTCAGCTGCTGGCGACGCCTTCAACCTGTATTCAATTTACTCCGAAGTCCCATGATTTTGGTGTAGAAGCGATAGCGCCTGGTTACCGATGGCTAAAGTTATTTGACGACGGTCGTTTAGAGTCAAAAGTTTCAAGAGCTGAAGATTTTCAGTTTAATTTAGATCTCGAGAGTAATGGCTATTGAAGTCTGTTATTTATTTACATGGTTTCAATAGTTCACCACAGTCTCACAAAGCCCAGTTATGCAAGGCTTATTTTGAGCGACAATGCCCTGGGCTTCGTTTAGAAATTCCAAAACTCCCCCCATCGCCACGCGAAGCGATTGCTCTGGTAGACAAGCTGATTGAAAGCATTGGTGTACAGAATCTGCTCGGATTCATTGGTAGCTCGCTTGGTGCTTATTACAGTATGCACTTGCTTGAGAGGTACTCTTTGCCGGGCTCCTCTCTGAAGGCAGTTTTGATCAACCCTGCTTTAAAGCCTTACGAACTGCTCGTTGATTATCTAGGTGAGAATACTAACTACTACTCTGGCGAAACCTACACTGTATTACCTTCACATATGGATGAGTTAAAGTCTTTGGAACTAAGCCCTAAGCAGAATGCTTCGTTGGTCAGTTCGGATAATGTTTATATCATGACGCAAACCGGAGATGAGGTCTTGGATTTCGCACAGGCTTTAGCATGTCTGCCTAAGGCTAAACTCTGGGTTCAGGCCGGTGGTGATCATGCATTTTGTGATTTTGAAAAGGTTTTGCCTTCCCTGCAATACTTTCTTTTATAGTCAGCGAATCGTCGCTATTTATGCCTTATAAAATAATTGGTGGTTTTTTCCCCAGTCAATCAGGTAAAATGCCGCTCTAATTTTACTCTATTTATTCCTAACTTCTCGGAGAATGCTCTTGGGCTCAAAAACCGCATTATATGAGGTGCATCAGGATTCCGGTGCCAAGATAGTAGATTTTGGTGGCTGGGACATGCCTTTGCATTATGGCTCTCAAATTGAAGAGCATAAAATTGTGCGCCAAAGCGCGGGTATGTTCGATGTGTCGCACATGACAATTGTTGATGTACAGGGTAAAGACTCTCGTGACTATCTTCGTTATTTGTTAGCGAACGATGTCGACAAGCTGCAAGAAACAGGCAAAGCACTCTATAGTGGCATGTTGGATGAGAAGGGTGGTGTGATCGACGACCTGATTGCTTATCGTATGCCTAAAGACTATCGCCTAGTGGTTAATTGCGGTACGCGAGAAAAAGACCTGGCTTGGATGAACAAGCAGGCTGAAAAATTTGATGTGGAATTGATTGAGCGCCCCGAGTTAGCCATGGTGGCCATTCAAGGCCCCGAAGCTATACAGAACATTAAGCAGGCTTCTCCTGATAATGCCGAGCTTATCGATAGTTTAAAAGTGTTCCAAGGCTTGGAAGCTGGCGATTGGATGTTCTGTCGCACCGGCTATACCGGTGAAGACGGTTTGGAAGTCATGGTGCCAAGCGATGCTGTTGCTGACTTTTGGAAAGCTTTGGTTGAAGCGGGTGTTAAACCATGTGGCCTGGGTGCCCGAGACACACTGCGTCTTGAGGCAGGTATGAACCTATATGGCTCCGATATGGATGAGTCTGTAACGCCGCTTCAGTCTGCTATGGGCTGGACAGTATCTTTCTCAGAAGACAGGGACTTCATTGGGAAAGCAGCGCTACTTGCGCAGAAAGAGCAGGGCGTATCGAGCAAATTGGTAGGCTTGGTGCTTGAGCAACGCGGTGTATTACGTGGCCATCAGAAAGTAATTGTTGAAGGTGTTGGCGAAGGTGAAATTACTAGCGGTAGCTTTTCACCTACACTTGGCTACTCGGTTGCCTTGGCGCGAGTACCTGCTGCGACGGGAGATAGTTGTGCTGTCGATATGCGTGGAAAGCAGGTGCCCGTTAGAGTGGTGCGCCCGCCTTTTGTTCGTAATGGTAAAAAAGTATTCGAGTAAAAAGCTCGTGCTTGTTGCTTAAATGTAGCAGGAACTTGCCAGAATAAATTTATTCACTATTTTAGTATTTGATTTAATTGTTATTTAGTTTGAGGATTGCAAAACATGAGTCTTATCCCTGGAGAATTGAAGTATCTATCTAGCCATGAGTGGGTTCGTCTGGAAGAAGATGGCGAAACCGTTACTATAGGTATTACTGATCATGCACAGGACCTACTGGGCGACGTGGTATTTGTTGAATTACCTGAAGTTGATGCAGTCATTGAAGCAGGTGAAGAAGCCGGTGTTGTCGAGTCAGTTAAAGCAGCATCTGATATCTTTTCTCCTGTTGGTGGAACGGTTCTAGAAACCAATGAAGGCTTGGAAGATTCGCCTGAAACGGTTAACAGCGATCCTTATGATGATGGCTGGTTCTTCAAATTGAAGATCTCTGATCCTCAAGAGCTTGAAGGCTTATTGTCTGCTGACGAATACAAAGAAATTTGTGAAGCAGAAGAGCACTAAGAAACTTAGTGTTTCAGCTGGTAACTGATAGCATTTGCCAGCTAATTATTTCAGACCTTTGTGATACTTGTTTAGATCGTGCAATTTCGGTGAAGCAAGTCGGCAAAGGTTTTTATTTTTTAAGTTCCTGAGTGAATGCTTTGGGAACTCGCTGCAAAGAGGGTGTGTAATGCCTTTTATTCCTCATACGGAACACGATATCCAGAAGATGTTGGATGTTATTGGTGTCGACAAAGTCGATGACCTGTTTGATGAAATTCCAGCTCACTTACGAGCCAAACCACTGAATGGTGTGCCTGAAGGTTTAGGCGAAATGGAAATGATGCGGCTAATGAGCGAGCGTGCTCAATTAGACGAAGGTGCGCTATGTTTTATTGGTGCCGGTGCCTACGAACATCATATTCCTGCTGCTGTGTGGGATGTGACGATGCGTGGTGAGTTCCTGACTGCCTATACACCTTACCAGGCAGAGGCAAGCCAAGGGACTTTGCAGCTAATCTATGAATACCAAAGCATGATGTGCCAGCTTACGGCGATGGATATGTCTAATGCTTCCTTGTATGACGGAGCATCGGGCCTAGCTGAAGCCGTGTTGATGGCGATTCGTGCCAACAGAAAGTCCAAGAGCAAAAAGGCTCTGATCGCAGGTACCGTACATCCTCTATACCAGCAAGTGGTTGATGACATTGTTAGCAACCAGGGAATTTCCATTGATGTATTGCCAATGGACGATAAAGCGCTTGCCGTTGATAGTGCAGCGTTAGAAAGCTTTGCTGGCCAAGACTATGCCGCTTTGATAATTCCTCAGCCAAACTTCTTTGGCTCGTTGGAAGATGTGAATGCTTTAACCAACTGGGGCCAGGCAAATGGCATGTTGGTTATTGGCGTCGTTAATCCGACAGCTTTAGCGCTATTAACGCCTCCTGGTGAATGGGGAGATAAGGGTGCCGATATCGCCGTGGGTGAAGGTCAGCCATTGGGTATTCCTATGGCATCGGGTGGCCCGTATTTTGGCTTTATCTGTTGTAAAGAAAAGCTGGTTCGCCAAATGCCAGGACGTATTATTGGTCGTACTGTCGATCTGGAAGGTAAAGAAGGTTTTACCCTGACCTTACAGGCACGCGAGCAGCATATTCGCCGTTCTAAAGCGACTTCCAATATATGTACCAACCAAGGCTTGGCGGTTACAGCAGCAACGATTTATATGTCTTTGATGGGCTACAAGGGCCTTTCTCAGGTAGCGATGGCTTGTCATCAAAATACTCAAAAATTGCGCGCTAAGCTTGAAGCAATTGACGGAGTGTCAGTGCTGAATGGCGAAGCCTTCTTCCATGAACTGGTTGTACAGGTCGATAACGATGCTGATGCAGTACTTGAAAGCATGGCTGAGCAGGGCGTGTTAGCGGGCTATGGTCTTGAGCAACACTTTGATGCTTTGAAGAACTGTATTCTAGTGTGTGTGACTGAAGTGAAAAATGATGCCGACCTGGACTTATTCGCTAACGCGTTAAGCCGGGCGCTAGCAGGAGGAGAAGCCTAATGTTGATTTTTGAAAACGGTAGTCAGGGCAGAACAGCTTCGGCGCAATTACCTCCTAAAGCCGATAGCCAGGCGACCACGATTCCTCAGGAATTGCTACGTCAAAAGCCGGCGCTTATGCCAGAGGTATCTGAATTACAAACTGTGAGACACTTTACTAACTTGTCTCGCAAGAATTTCTCGATAGATACTCAGTTCTATCCCTTGGGCTCTTGTACGATGAAGTACAACCCAAAAGGTGCGCAGCGTGCAGCGAGTTTGCCGGGTTTTATATCTCGTCACCCTTTAGCGCCTGAGTCGCATAGCCAAGGTTACTTGTCATGTGTCTATGAGCTTCAGGAAGTACTTAAAGAAGTGACGGGTATGGCGGGTGTATCACTAAGCCCTATGGCCGGTGCACAAGGTGAATTCGCCGGTGTTGCGATGATCAAAGCCTATCACGAAGCACGTGAAGATTTTGGAAGAACTGAAATTATCGTTCCAGAAGCAGCTCATGGGACAAACCCTGCTACAGCGGTAATGTGTGGTTATAAGGTAAAAGAGATCCCTGTAAAGTCAGGCGGTGATGTTGACCTGGAAGCGCTTAAAGAAGCAGTTGGCCCACAAACAGCCGGGATCATGATGACTAACCCTTCGACCTGCGGCGTGTTCGAAAGACAGATCGAAGAGATTGCCAAGACGGTTCATGACGCGGGCGGTTTGCTTTATTACGATGGTGCGAACCTGAACGCGATCTTGGGTAAAGTACGCCCGGGCGATATGGGTTTTGACGTGCTGCATATGAACTTGCACAAGACCTTTGCAACACCTCACGGTGGCGGTGGACCAGGGTCTGGCCCAGTTGCTGTAGGTGAGCGTTTACTACCATACCTGCCTACGCCAATGGCGGGTTGTCAGGCGCAAGCAGACGGCGTTAAGAATTATCATTGGGTGACCCAAGCAGATAATGTAGATTCCATCGGTCGCCTAAGTACCTTCATGGGTAATGCCGGGATTATTCTTCGAGCCTACATTTACGCAGTACTACTTGGCCGAGAAGGCTTGCATCGAGTTGGTGAGTTTTCAACCTTGAGTGCAAACTACATGGCTAAGTTGATGGCTGATGCCGGTTTTGAATTGGCCTATCCTGAGCGTCGAGCCACGCATGAGTTTATTGTGACGATGAACAAACAAGCGAAAGGTCTGGGTGTCACGGCGATGGACTTTGCCAAGCGTTTACTCGATTACGGCTACCATGCTCCGACCACTTACTTCCCCTTGTTGGTACCAGAGTGTTTGCTGATTGAACCAACCGAGACAGAGTCTATTGACGAGCTAGAAGGCTTTGTTAAGGCGATGGCAGCGATTCAGAAGGAAGCGGAAGACACACCAGAAACAGTAAAAGGTGCGCCTTATACGCAACCTGTTCGTCGTCTGGATGATGTTAAAGCTGCACGAGAACTTGATGTAGCCTACTCAGCGCCAGCAGAGTAAAAATGTTCCAAAAGGGTGCGCTATGGTGCACCCTTATCCTGCCCTAAAAATTTCTAAACTATTTCAAACGTACGCCTTGGCAATATCCGTTTTAGCATCTATCTTACTATTTCAACATGGATGAGAGTTGTCGCAGGGTATTAGCTAATACGACTTACCTGACAGACAATATTTCTAGCTCTATGTTCTTGATATACAGTTGTTAGCTGTTTTTAGGGCATAATCTTTCGATTTCTCTATAGTCTATATATCCGTTTCCAGAATTAAAATTAGGTTTGTATGCTCTTCGCTACGCAAAACGAAGACCTGTATTTAGTGCTGTGTTGTATGAGTATTAATCAATTTGGCCTGTTTTGACCTAAAATGATCTAAATAATACTAATAGAATTTGAAAAAATTATATTTTTCAAATGCTTAAAGTTTAAAAATGTGATAAATATATATTTATCTTTTGGCTGTAGATACACCTGCCAAGCGGGTGGCACGACTTGAATGGAGCGTTATTAATATGGACCAGTATTCAGAGCGGAACCCTTATGCTGATCACTTGGTAGAAATTAATAAATATAACCCGGTTTTAACGACGCAAGACATATGTAATAACCGTGGGGCAACAGTTGTACCCAAAGGAACCTACCTCACTGAAGACGTTGCCAATAAGATTGCGCGCTTTCAGCTGGAACTTCCCATAGAACTGCAAGTTAGCTTGGCGAGTACCGTATCACCTAGTGAATTGTTTGACTCGATTCGTAAGGCACAGAATAAGGTCTTGAAGGGCTTGGATCGCATGGATTTAACCAAGGAACTGGTTCGACAGTGTGGTTTAATCAGTGCTTATCCACTGCTATCTCAAAAGCTGACAGTTTTTGCAGATCGCTTATCGCCCCGTTTTAATTCAACTCAAAGTGCTACCGGTTTTGCAATACTCATTGCGCTTGAGCTTGGACTCAATGATGAAGATATGGAAGTTGTCTTCACCGCAACACAAATGCATGATGCAGGCTTCTTGAATATTGACCCTGATATTGCTGCCATTTTTGACAAGCTTCCCGATAGCGAAAAGCGACAAATGTATGTGCAGCAGTTGTCTTTGGGGGGCGAGTTTCTTGAAAATATACCTAATCTGTCCGAGCGGGTAGGGCGTGCAGTCAAAGAGCATAAAGAACGTAAAGACGGTTCAGGCTGGCCGCAAGGCATTATCGGAGATAAGCATAGTCTCGATGCTCAGGTTGTTGGTCTTGCTGTTATGCTTGATGAAGCCTATCGAAAAAAATTGCGTCCGAGAGGTTATGGGCCTTCTCAGTTAATTCCTTTAATTCAGGCTGAATCAGAGGCGGTTGATCGTGATATATGTCATGCTGTCGTCGAGATGCTGCGTAAGAATGCCCAGGGCCTTGCTCAAGTTATCCCCATAGAGTTTATGCCCAAACTATCGCGTTACTTGGTGGTGCAGCAGCGTTTTATGGTGCATTGGTTGGAACTTGCAAAGCAATGTGCTGTAGGGATGCGAGAGGTGCAAAGTATTGCACAGACAGAGCGTTCCATGTTGATCATCAAAGGCCTGGAGGAACTCTACCGTAATTCAGGTTTATGGGATTCAGAGGTTCGGCGTTGGCTCAGTGAGGCGGCCGATTGCTTGGAGGTTGAGCATAATGCTAGAGAGTGTGAAGAGCTTGAGGTTGTCGCGCTACTGCTAGAAACTGTGCTGGATAAGTTGAAGGCTTTGCAATGGTCTATGCGAGATGCGGCCAAAAAAGTAGGTAGCGACTGGATCAACCGCTGCGATGACCTCGCCAGCTTATTGTATTCGATCCCCAAAGATCACTTCGAAGCCTTTGAAACCTACTCATGTTTTGCTGAAGAGTAGGCGGAATATTGCGACATAGGCTAATCGTTGCTACGCTTAAAGGCACAATAACAACGTTTAGTCTTATCGATAATGAAAATAACTAAAAAGAACCTAATCCGCAGCGCCTGGCTTGGCGCCATGGTCATCATAACTATTGCCTTAACGCCGGTTTACCTCAAAAACGGTGGCTTTTACTTCGATGATCAGGGCCTTAGAGTTGAGGATGTCAGCTTCCGGACATCCAGTCGCCTGAAGTTTCGCACTTACAATGACTCTTCTCGTAAAGGCGATGTCGTACTCTGGTTTCGTTATAAGCAAAAGAACGAATGCCTCTGGATCTTTCAAATGTTCCCAGAAAGCCACGTCGACCTAAACGCCCAGTGCCCGGGCTTAAAAGATAAAGACTACATCATCAACTACGAATGGGCTGCGAGTAACCCTCGGCTAGCATCGAATGCTGTACGCCTGGGAATGGTTAAAGACTTCTTTTAAGATTTTTTGTTGGAAGGTTGTAGGTACAACTGTTTGGTGTTTTGTCTTTTTATTAATATGTGAAGAGATTGAATGCCGCCGATAAGGAAATCGTTGTGTCTAGTCATGCTTCAAATGAGGCTGGAAAGTCTTCATCCGTTGATACGGGCTTAGCTTGCCTGGTATCAATAGCACGTTATCACCAAGTCGCTGCAGATCCAGAGCAGATTCGTCATTACTTTGGTACTAATGAACCTTCATCCGAAGCTAAAAACTCGGCCTCTTGTCTGAATGATAAAGATATCGTTCGTGCTGCTAGACACCTAAAACTTAAAGCCTCACTAACAAAAGCAGACATCGCTAAGTTAGAAAAGATGGCCTTACCTGCGATAGGCCTGAGTAAAAATGGTGAGTACTTTATTCTTGCCAAAGTCGCAGATGAAAAGGTTCTTGTTCAAGTGCCTGGTTCTGAAAAACCACAAGTCTTCACTCTTAGTGAATTCGAAGATTATTGGAATGGCAGAATTATTCTAATTACTCGACGTTCACTCCTGCCAGGTATGAACGGTAAATTTGATATTTCCTGGTTTATCCCCGCTATTATCAAGTACAAAAAGATCTTGATGCAGGTCTTGGTTGCCTCCTTCTTTATTCAGTTATTTGCACTAATTACGCCGTTGTTCTTTCAGGTGATTATCGACAAAGTACTCGTCCATCAGGGCTTAACTACGCTCGATGTATTGTGCTTCGGTTTAATCGTCGTTTCCTTATTCGATGTGATTTTGAATGGCCTTCGAACCTACGTCTTCTCGCATACCACCAATCGGGTTGATGTGACCTTAGGGTCGCAGTTATATAACCATCTCTTGCGTCTATCCATATCATTCTTTAATGCACGGCAAGTGGGGAATACTGTAGCCAGAGTTCGAGAGTTGGATACCATTCGTGAGTTTATTACTGGCTCTGCTTTAACGCTGATTATCGATATCCTTTTTACCGTGATCTTTTTTGTGGTGATGTACTACTACAGCCCGCCCCTCACATGGATAGTGTTAGGTTCGATTCCCCTCTATGTGATTCTATCGGCGACAATCACGCCAGTTCTTAGAAACCGCCTAAACGAAAAGTTCAAACACGGAGCAGAGAACCAGGCTTTCTTGGTCGAGTCCATTTCAGGTGTTGAAACACTCAAGTCCATGGCAGTTGAGCCACAAATGCAACGTCGATGGGAAGAGCAACTAGCTGCTTATGTGTCGTCCTCTTTCAAGGCGATGAACTTAGGCAATATCGCCAGCCAAACGGCGGGCTTTATTAACAAGGCAGTTACAGTATTAATCCTTTGGGTGGGTGCAACACTGGTGATTGCAGGCTCCTTGAGTGTCGGGCAGTTGATCGCATTCAATATGCTCGCAGGCCGAGTCAGTGCACCGATTCTGAGGCTCGTTCAACTCTGGCAAGACTTCCAGCAAGCAGGCATTTCATTAGAGCGCTTGGGGGATATTCTTAATACGCCGGCAGAACCTGGTCATAACCCAAACAGAACAACGCTGCCTGACTTGAAAGGCAAGGTGTCACTAGAACATATTACCTTCCGCTATCAGCCAGATCGACCTGAAATACTCAAAGATTTAAGCTTGGAAGTTTCGCCCGGAGAAGTGATAGGCATTGTTGGTCGCTCAGGTTCAGGCAAAAGTACCTTAACCAAACTCGTGCAAAGGCTATATGTGCCCGAGTCAGGCAGAGTGCTGGTTGATGGTGTCGATGTCGCACAGGTTGACCCGGCATGGCTACGCAGACAGATAGGCGTGGTGCTTCAAGAAAACGTTCTATTTAACCGTTCAGTCAAAGACAATATCGCCTTGGCAGACCCAAGCATGAGCATGGATAGAGTGATCGAAGCCGCAACCTTAGCAGGTGCACATGAATTCATTCTACAACTTCCAGAAGGTTACGACACCGTGGTGGGCGAGCAAGGCGCTTCATTATCAGGAGGGCAAAAGCAACGTATCGCTATTGCCAGAGCGCTCATTACCAACCCCCGCATTCTGATCTTTGATGAAGCGACCAGTGCCTTGGATTATGAGTCTGAGCGTATCATTCAAGACAATATGCGCTCGATATGCAAAGACAGAACGGTATTTATTATCGCTCATCGTCTATCAACCGTTCGTGCAGCAGACAGAATTATCGTCATTGAAACCGGGCGAATTGTTGAAAGCGGAAGCCATGATGAATTGCTCGAGCTGAATGGCTACTATGCCAAGCTACATAGCCATCAAAGTCATATTCCTAGCATTCGCGAGGTCAAAAAAGACGAAGGTAAAACAGCTAAGCCCACGAATAAACTAGCGATGAATTTACCTAAGGCGAAGATAGTCTCCAAGCCGAAAACATCCACAGCTAATCAGATGGAAAGTGAAACAGATGGAGGTGTGGAATGAGCTCCTCAATTCAACTCCCTGTGGGTGATGTCTCTGAAGAAAAAACAAAGAAAGGGCTGTTTGCTTTCCTTCATAAAGATCAGTCAGTCTCGCATAAAGAACTGTACCAGTTCTTACCGGCTGCCATTGAAGTAGAACAAACCCCAGCCTCATCAGCAGGCAGAGCCATTATCTGGGCAATCGTAATACTATTCACCATTGCCTGTATCTGGGCTTACTTTGGTAAAATTGATATTGTTGCGGTTGCGCAAGGTAAAGTGATTCCAAGCGAACACATCAAACATATTCAGCCCTTAGAAGCCGGTAAGATTAAAGCGATTCACGTCAGAGAAGGGCAAAGCGTCAAACAAGGTGAGCCGCTCATAACGCTAGACAGCACTCAAACACAGGCTGATGTAGATCGTTTAGCGCATGAGATTGCCGAACTATCAATGAATATTGAAAGGCTATCGCACTTCGATCATTGGCTGAGTTTAGTTTTAAAGGGAGTAGGTTCGCAGGCTTTGGCCCCGTTAAAATCGACGAGCCACCAAAACCTTCTCGTACAACAGAAAACCGAACTTAACGCCAAGCTCTCATCCCTGGAAGTTGAAAGACAAAAGCTCCAAGCAGAACAACAAATGGTCGAAGCGGAAGCAACGAAAAAAGAAAGAGTCATACCCGTACTGGCCGAACGAGTCGATGCGCTCGAACAACTCCACCGAAAAGACTACGGCTCAAAGCTTCCATACCTAGAACTCAAGCAAGAGCTAATCGAACAAGAACAAGACTTGAAAGTACAACAAGCCCGATTCAAGCAACTGGATAGCTCAATACTTGCCATCGAAAAACAAACCCACTCATTACTGGCAGAACAGCAGTTAGCAACGCTCTCGCAAAAGCAAGAATTTGAACTGAGATTAGAAGGCCTAAAGCAAGAACTCGTCAAAGCAAAACAGAGAAACCAGCAACAAGCAATCGTTTCACCAATAGATGGTCAAGTGCAGCAATTAGCAGTCCATACTATTGGAGGCGTAGTCACACCCGCCCAAGCACTCTTGGTGATTGTACCGGACCAAAGCAAAATGGAAGTGGACGTGATGATTCTTAATAAAGACATCGGTTTTGTGCAAGAAGGGCAGAAAGCTGAAGTCAAAGTCGATACCTTTAACTTCACCAAGTACGGTTTGATTGATGCAGAGATTAAGAGCATTTCTGACGATGCGATACAAGATGAGAATTTGGGCTTGGTCTATAGTGCTCGTGTGGCCCTGGCCAAAGAGCAATTAGTGGTAGAAGGTAGAGAAGTGAAGCTGTCGCCTGGGATGTCGGTGACGGCTGAAGTGAAGACGGGGAAGAGGCGGTTGATTGAGTATTTCTTGTCGCCTTTGTTGAGGTATAAGCAGGAGAGTTTGGGAGAGAGGTAGTCGTTATAGGCATCTTATATTTTAATCTGTTTAATTTAATGTCAGAATACGTCAGTGGCGTATAGTTGTGTTTATGGTTATTATTGAAACAAGCGTATTTACCAAACTCATTAAGCAATTGATGCCTGATGAACAATATCGAGAGCTACAAGAAACGCTGGTTAATCGGCCTGACCTTGGTGACCTGATTAGAGGTTCTGGAGGTTTGCGTAAGATCCGTTGGAAGCTTAAGTCTGCAGGTAAAAGTGGTGGTGTGCGAGTTATTTACTATTGGGTGGTAAGCGATGAACAAATTCGTATGCTGTATGTTTATCCAAAGGGTAAACAAGAAAGCTTAACTTCAGATCAATTGGCGATATTAAAAACCATTGTAGAGAGGTGGTAAATGATATGAAAGATAATGACTTTAGTGAACTGCTGGCGAGCGTTCAGGAAATGGATGATATAGTTGAAGGTAAAGCGGGCACATCGCGTAACTTTAAATTTGAAGAGCCTGAAGTTAAGGCGATTCGTGAAAAAATTGGCTTATCTCAAACCCGTTTCGCAGGACTCATTGGTGTCAGTAAGCGTACATTAGAAAATTGGGAACAGGGGCGGCGTTATCCAACAGGTCCCGCGAGAGCTTTGCTTCGTTTGCTAGACAAAGACCCAGAATATGCTCTGCGCACTTTGAATGGGTAATTTTGAGAATTACTTAATAGGTTTGTTTATCTCTTTGTTGACCTGCATCTGCTATAACTAATTTCCCATAATGGTTGTACCTACAACTCCAGCTCGCAAGTAACTTTTTTATTCTATCGATCCTTTGAAGAAAAAGGTGTCACATTTAATTTTTAAATACAGAAAATAGATGTGAAGTCTTTTGATTCAGTCTGTATAGCAAACAAGGAGGTGAGCTATGCCGAGAGGAAAGCGCCTGATAGTGTCAAGCTGCCCTCATCATATTGTCCAGCGAGGACATGATAAGACGGCAGCGTTTTTGTGTGATGAAGATGACCAGCACTATTTGGAGGTCTTGATTGAAGCAAAGAATGATTTAGGAGTCGCAGTGGAGCGGTGTCAACTAACAGGCACAGGAAAGTTTGTAGATGAGATTGAAAGGCGTATGGGTCGAAGAGTCGAGAATAGAGGATCGGGTAGGCCTGGGAAGTAGGTCTGACAGCTTTTCAGACACAGATACCAGGAATTGATATAGGTACGTATAATGTCGTACAATTATTCTGTGAGGGGGCAATGAATAAGTTCAAGGACGTTAAAAAGCGGATCCTGCAATGTATATATGATGGAAATGTTTTGCATGAAGCCAGAAACAATATCGAGATTAAGAACTTGTTGGAAGTAGGTGATGTTTCGATCGAAGAGCTAGCAGAAATCATTAAGCATACTCGAGGAGACGACTACGAGGTCAGTCCGCATCATAAAGATCAAAGTATAAATGTGCACCTTATTAAGACTCGGTATCGGCGCCAGTCATGGTATATAAAGTGGTTTTTTATAGAACCAAATGCTGTGTTTATAAGTGTGCATCAATGAGGCCAGTTATGAAAATATTAAAAGAGGGTGATGTGGGAAAGGTTCTTTGTCATACCTGTGAGTCAGTACAAAATTCCACGTTTAAGTTGAGAGACGTCCCCTTTAGTGATGACAGTGGTAGTGTTAAGAACATATTGGCGGGTGTTTGTGATGCCTGCGATAGTGTTGCTGCGATTCCTCATCAATCTACTCCAGCTATTAAGAAGCAGTTAGATAAGCAGCGTAAATCAGTGGAAGGCCGAGTGCCCTCTCACTTAGTTGATGTCCTAAACTTGGCTAGCGATAGTCTCGGAGCTAGTGCTGATTTTATTCCTAGCCTGATTAAATACTACATTCATGCTTTTTATGAGAACTCGATTGCGCCCAAGGATTTACTACCTTTGCTTAAGAGTGATTTGGCAAAAGGTCGAGCGAATAAAAGAATATCACTAAAAGGGCGTTACGTGGCTGAAGAGATAGAGGTGCTTAAAGCTAGGGCTCAGATAGAAACCACAACGGAACTCTTAAAAAGTATTGTATTAAAGATTCACGAAGAAATACTCGTTAAGCAAAAGGCGAGTCGAATCAAAGAGCTTGAACGCTTAGTCGCTGCGGTGGCTTAGTATTAACGACCGATAACGGAATGAATTGAAAATTTTAAGGAAGAAAATATGGGTATATTAGTCGCATTTCTCACCTATCTTGTCGTTGGTTTGCTAGCAATTATATTAGCGCCCGTTCTTTATGCTTGGGTGACCAAGAAGGTAATCGTTTTTGAAAACGCCATATTCAAAGAGTATGCCTACTTCTGGGTGCTCTTGATTCTGCTTGGAGTGGTTTTCCAGGTGCTTTATGTTGCAACGACCCAAGTCATTTACGGCATGGAGCAGCCTATAGGCCTCTACGTGGAAAACTATTCAAATTTGAGTGCACTGATTGGCTTTGCGACAGAGGTGTTGCTTGCTAAATGGATTTTTAGGGAAAGCTATTGGAAGGCTTTTAAGGCATCAATTGTGTACACCATTCTTCTGGTTTTATCTCTTATGATTTTATTTTTTGTTGGGATTTGGGTTGGGCTTAGTGCTTTTGTTGGAGGCTAGTTCTGTCGGCTTGGGTAGGAGGTCTGGTAAATGTTAAGAGTATTACTTAAATGGCTTAAGAAAATAACGATCTTATCAATCGCACCAATTGGTATTTATGGAACTTTGGAGTTGTCTCGCTATTACAGCACAGATGTTCAGTATTTACCTGATGACAGCTTCTTTACTGAGTTTGAGGATATCAAGGTTGATCAATTCGGATGGAGTGCACGGTCAGGACACGGAGGCATCTACTGGGTAAGTGACAATGAAATAGTCACCATGGCAGAGATTGAAAACGAAAAAGCTTTATACCTTGTGAATGTTACGGATGGCTCTTATACGAAATTGGTAGATACCCAAAGTCAAAAGAGGAAGCTCCGTCGATATTGCTTTTCCAATGACACTCTATTTGTCTCTTCATGGCCTTCTTCAGAGCCGCTAGAGTTCGAATATCAACCTAGAAATTTTAAGATTGTTTCTCGGCGAGGTTCTGAACTGAATGGACGATTACGTTCAGCCGTTAGGTGTGGATACTACTCGAGGCCAGGTAAATCTAAACAGCGCAAAGGAATCAGGGAACTGTTAAGGGAAGATGGGTTCATAGTGAAGTTAAGTTCGACTGGAGAGAAGTTTGACAGTGTAGAGTTAGTTAATGCAGATGGTGTTAGCTACAAAGAACTAAGTTCCGAGCCTGATGTTGTTAATTCAATTAATGGTACTGCATTGTACTATCCATATTTTGATGGGTATTTTTCTTATATGACGCAGTATAAACCATGTCCTGGAGTTGGCGTTTGGTGGTTAGGTCGTAAAGATTGGACGCTAAAGGTAAAGGACTATTGTTTAGGTCCTTGGTCTAAGGCTGGTTCGTCTGTTATAGCGCCTACTAATGTTGGTTTATTTGTTGAGCAGCACGGCAGCGGTAAGGGAGCTCCTTGGGCTTTGTATTATTTAGTAACACCAGAGCAAGAGTTGCCAATAGATATGGTAGGGGGGCGTGGAGTTAGCACAGCTCCTGATGGATGTCGGGTTGTTTATGGTTCTGGAGGGTATAGGCCGATTAAGAATAAGGAGTACAGGCAACACCTCAAATTATTCAATGTGTGTGCCTATTTTGAAACGAAAAATATTGATAAGGACGTTTAGATAGTGATAACAAGTCAAAGGAGATGACTGATGATAGAAAGGGAAGAATTCGAGTTAGCATTTTATGCAGCAAAAGGCGCTTATGAGTTAGATGCAGGGGGTGGGTTTCTTAAGCATCTTGGTTATGAGTTTGTTGAGAATGGGATCTGGACAATAGAACAAACGGGACTTAAAGCGGCCCTTTATTCAGATGGTACGGGAAATTATGTATTGGCTTTTGCAGGTACTGAAGGTTCCCAAGATTGGTATCAGAATGTATCCAGCCTGGGCTACGGTCAATGGGAGAGTGTACGACAACAAATATTTGAAATGTTTAATGATATTAACTTCGACGTTGGTGATATTGCCACACTGACTGTAACTGGCCATAGTCTTGGTGGAGCTTTGGCGCAGTATGCTGCTTACGAAATAGTGAGCGAGGGAAAACTAGCAGCTAATCAAATAGACCTATTAACCTTCAATGGTTTAGGTGGAGAAGCTAGTCTAGATTCGAAACATTCTGATTATGATAAAGACCTCCTCGCAGACGCAGATATCTATCACTATTATGAACCCTCAGATCTAGTCGTCCAGCTCTCTGAGCATGTCGGAGGTCAGACATCTAACTATCAACTTAGCTCATCAACTGAAGCAGAGTTCTTCCTCGATGCTCATTCCTTAGCAACCATTGAGCTACAGATGAAGGATGGCAGTGTATTAATAGATTCTCAAGCCAACCATCACTATTTTAATTTGGATGATATTTTGCCGTTAGTTCAAGCTTTGAGCTCTGGAACAAATGGCCTATTGGGTGGTGGTGATCAAGAAATCAGTGAAATGGAGGCGATGGCGAGATTATTTACTATATTACCAGGAATTTCCTTGATTGAGGCCTTCCCCCTTAAATCAAGTGAATATACGGAATTAAGAGATTGGGTTCTGGATAACGTTGCAGAAACGGTACTTGATGTAACTGACCCGACTGAGAGAGCGGTGACAGTATTCGGGCTTGGTGCGGCAATAGGGGCTCTCTCTACAGGACTTAACTTTTCTAGACTTCCCCTCCTCCTCGAAGCGGGTTCCCAATTAACGGCTTCTTATCTAGAGTATTTAAATGCAAACAATGATCAGCCGGACGCGACAACACCGGCAAAGGATGCCTTAGCGTTTAGTCTGTTTTCGATACTTAGCGGTGGCAGACTCAATGATCAGGGGGGGATGGAAGGAGGGACTATTAGTCGTGTGGAAGTTAATCATATACTAGAGGGCAGCGCTCCTCACGAAGCTCAAAGATACTCTGAGGTTTTTCAAGCTGTAGCGGATATATTAGGTGAAAATGTAGAAGATGGTCTTAAGGGGTATATTGACTTCCATCATACGCTGTTGAGTCAGGGCATACACTTTTCGACTGTTGCTGATGCTAGAGGAGTGGATAGAGAGCAATTAGAGCACTGGCTTAATCAATCCGGTTACTTTGATCTGGACGCCCGATTAGCCCGATATAGTGTGATCAATAATCTGCCATTCATCCTAATGGGCCCTGAACTGGCAAGTGCTGTTTCTTCGGAAATCAGGGAATCAGATCGCTATGCTAAAGATACTTATTCCGAACCCTATTGGGTTGATAGGCTTAATTTTTATGAGCTAACACTTTCACAAAACCGAGAGAACCTTCCATATGGGGACGGCTTGGGGACTGAATACGCACTTTTTAAGGACTTGCAAACTGGAGATATAGCTAAAAACTACCTCTTCGCAGATAAGGTAAATACATATACTTTCGGGACAGAAGACAATGATACTTCTGGATTAGAGGGCGGAGAGTATCATGATCACCTATATGGAAATGGCGGTGATGACATTTTATTTGGCAGAGAGGGCGAAGATGTTCTAGATGGCGGAAAAGGAAACGACCACCTTCACGGCGGCACTGGAAACGATTTCTTAGTCGGCGGAGCAGACAACGATACCTACCACTTCACACAAGGTCACGGCTACGACAGGATTGAAGATACTGAAGGAATAAACACCCTCATAATTGGTGGTCGAACCATCACTGCTCTAGAAAAAGTTTCTGGTACAGAAGACTCATATAAAAACGCATTAGATGAAAACGATCCCTATCGCTATCAACTCACTGTGTCAGGCTTTAGAGCCGTAGGCGCTAATGGGGATATTGTCGACGTCATCGCTCAATCAGACTTTTCCCGCTTCGGTATTAATGTTGAAAACAACGAACCTGAACCAAGCCCCGCAGGTGGAGACATCGTCGTCGGTTCAGGCCATAACTACGATGGTGTTAACAACTGGGCTCCCAGTAGAGGTGGAACGGCTACTATTGAAGATAATATTTTCTATGATGCCAGCTTATATGATGCTGACTTATATAACGATGGATACGCCGGCAATGACTGGGAGTTCTGGGGCAGTCATGGCAATGATTATCTAAAAGGCGGTGTAGAAGATGACGTACTGAAAGGTAATCTAGGTGATGATGACCTGCTCGGTGGCGAAGGTAACGACGAGCTATTCGGTCATGCTGGTAAAGATAACCTTGTTGGCGGAACGGGTAATGATACCTTGGTTGGCGGCAGTGGGTCCGATACCTTGTCGGGTGGAGAAGGTATCGACTTCATCTTTGGCAATGGCCCTTACATAAATATTGATGCTGAAACGGGCGAAGTGCTCAATGAAGCCGGAACTGATGTCGGTGATGTAGATATCGTCGACGGGGGGGCCGGAAATGACCGAATCTCTTCAGGCAAGTACACCGACATACTATCGGGTGGTGCGGGCGAGGAGCAAATATATGGTGGCGAAGGTAATGACGTTATTGATGGTGGTGCCGACAATGATTTTATTATGGGAGACTCCGCCGGTAACCGTGTTCGCTATACTGAGCCTGGTTTAGGTGGTGATATTCGCATCTTTACCATCACAGATCATATTGACCGTCTGGATGAAAGCCTGAGCTATAACGATACCATTGATGGTGGTCAGGGGGACGATATCATCTTGGGTGAAGCGGGTGATGATACGATTGACGGTGGTGATGGAGATGACTACATCGAAGGTGATAAATCCAACGACAATGGCTTTTTCACAGCTGAAGGTCAGTATCTGTCTTATACCAATAAGGAGGGTGTAGAGCGCTTAATTACGGCTGATGATTATGTCGAATTCCAAGAAGAATGGAGCGGTAACGATACCCTAAAAGGCGGTGCTGGCGTCGATACAATATACGGCAATGGTGGAAATGATACGCTTCATGGTGGGAGTGAGACTGACTGGCTTTATGGGGGAACGGGCTCCGACACAATTAATGGTGATGAAGGTAGTGATGTTCTCTATGGCGACGAAGGGAATGACCGTCTTAATGGCGGGGAGCAGCATGACTGGCTTTACGGCGGTGAAGGTGATGATCAATTATATGGCGGCGCAGGTAATGACCAGATCCAGGGTGGAAAAGGTGATGACGTTTTATCTGGAGGCTCGGGTACAGACCGCTTAGACGGAGGCGCGGGTAATGATACCTTTATCGTGAAGCCCGGTGACGGTACGATCTATATTACTGATACCCAAGGCATCAATATCCTAGCTTTTGAGGGTGGTTTGAATGCTGGCGATATTTATACCTATGCGAGACCTTCTTCTCAAGATCCTACAAGCGACAGTTTTATTAAGATAAATTATGGCTCGAATGAAAGTGATGTGATCGCTATGTCGCAGACGACTTTCTCGTACATCCGTGAAGCTCGATTTGCTGATGGTTCAAGTTTATCTCTCATTGTCGACAACTTGTCCAATGGAACTAACCTAGGAACGGATAGTGATGACCATATCACCTCGGACGGCGTAGGCTCGAAGCACTATTATGGGTTCAGTGGTGCCGACACTATTGATGCCGGAGACGGCCAGGATTATGTCTATGGTGGTGATGATAACGACGCAATCAATGGCAATAGTGGGGATGATTATCTGTATGGTGATGTCGGTGATGACGTTATTGCAGGAGGAGAAGGAGACGATGTCATTTTTGGCGGAGCAGGAAATGATACCTACCTGTATAGCCTGGGTGATGGTGCTGACTATATCTCGACCTATGATGAAACTGAAGGTCGACAAGATGTCCTTGTTTTCGATGAGTCGATTGCTGCCCAGACCAGCTATGTGACACGAAGTGGTGATGATCTAAAGCTTGTTCTTGGCAATGATGACAGCATCGTCGTTGAAAGCTTCTTTAAAGAAGATGACCCTAATTACGCCTTAACAGCGATTAACTTTTCCGACGGTACTTCATGGGACAGCGATGAAGTGCGAAGCCGAATTCAGGCTGCAACACCGTATGACGATGTCGTTCAAGCGAGTGCAGAAGGTGAGGTCATTAGCGGGCTTGCGGGCAATGATACGATCACAGGTCAAGAGGGGAATGACCAATTCTTCGGTGATGAAGGTAATGACATATTGTCTGGAAACCAAGGGAGTGATGAGCTAAATGGGGGGGATGGGCAAGACACATTATATGGAAATGATGGTGATGACACCTTAATTGGCGGTAATGGCGATGACTATTTATACGGAGGTGCGGGCCATAATATCTATCACTATGCTTTGGGAGATGGGAATGATCAAATTCGTGCAGAAGGTGCTGAAGCGTCTCATCTACTCATATTTTCCGAGACGGTTGACCCAAGTGAAATAGACCTGGTGAATAGCGACGATGATTTGATCATAACCCTGACTGCCAGCGGAGAAACAATCGAAGTCTTTGGCTTTTTCGATACGGATCCAAGCCAGAGAACAAGTCTCTCGATTCAATTTGATGCAACTTCGTCAACATGGTCAGATTCTGAGCTTCGAACTAAAACATTTGAGGCAACAGCGGGCAACGATACCATTCAGGGGACAGCTGACGCTGATACGCTAAGTGGATTGGCGGGAGATGATAATCTAAATGGCTTGGACGGTGATGACATACTCTTAGGCGGAGAAGGGCGCGACACCTTAAATGGAGGTACCGGCAATGATACTTTAGATGGTGGTGCGGGGGACGATTCCCTAACAGGTGGTTTAGGCAATGATACGTATTTATACGGCATTGGGTCCGGTCATGACATTATCGACTTTGATAGTAATTCAAGCCTTGTCGGGAGTAATACCGTCATGTTTGATGAGTCAATTCAAGCGAATGATCTCGAGTTAGAGCGTGTTAAGGATACCCATAATAGTTATCGTGACCACCTGCTTATTACTGTCAAATCTACAGGTGAAACTCTTACTGTCGCACGTTACTTTTCAAACTCTAGTGACGATACGACCAGTACCGGCCAAGTATCTACTTTCGAGTTTTCTGATGGTTCCGAATGGGCTGAAACAGATATCTATGCTTTGATCATTAATTCTATTACCGAAGGTGACGACTATTTTGTTGCAGGTGATGCTGATGACGAAATTGATGGTTTGGCAGGGAATGACAGCATTTTCGGAGGTCAAGGCAACGACCACCTCAGCGGTGGGCAAGGTGACGACTCGTTGCTAGGTTATTCGGGCGCTGACCAATTGTTTGGTAATTCTGGTAATGATTGGCTCTATGGTGGTGAGGGCAATGATGAGTTGAATGGCGGTGCCGGGAATGATTACCTTAATGCCGGCGATGGCGATGATACCGTTAGTATGAATGTGGGTGAAGGCCATGATGAAGTGGTATTCGGTGGTGGCTTAAATACGCTAAACATTCAGGGTGATATCGACGCAAGTGACATTGAATTTAGAATGAAAGGTCGACACTCACTATTTATTAGCGCTGGCGAGGCTTTGGACTGGTCTGTTGAGGTCAGTTTGCATTTTGATAGAGACTATGGAAATTGGCGCTATCAACTTGATCACTTGCTTGTGAATGACACCGAGGTCGAAATTACCGATACGATAGGCGAGGTCATTGATATTTCTGGTGGTTACTATAATGGTTCAGGTTATGTCGTAATTAGGAGTAACGAAACGGAATCTTGGAATTATGCTTTAGGCACTGAGGGTGACGATCTAATTTACGGCACGGATGATGCCGCAATATTTGATGAACTTGAAGGCGGTGCCGGGAATGATCAGCTATATGGCAAAGCAAATAATGACATTCTTCGAGGCGGAGAGGGGCATGACGTTTTAGACGGGGGCGCAGGTGATGATGAACTTTATGGTGGAGACGGCCAAGATACCCTGATTAGTGGCAAAGGGAATGATCGTCTAATGGGCGGCTTTGGGGGCGATGTATATCGTATCTACGCAGGTTCTGGAGTATCTCGTATTTCTGATTTTTCAGAAGACTTTAACATCATTGAAATAGCGAATGATTTAAGCGCACAAAATGCTGCGCTTCACCAAAGTGGTGATGATTTAATGATCTCTTTTGAAACGGGTGAGAATGTCATTGTCTCGAACTATTTCGACTCAGGAATCCCAAGTGGCGTAATTGATGAAATACGCTTTGCCGATAATACTGTCTGGGAATCTGCGTATGTTCAGGCAAACGTTGAAGACCTTCCGCTCTCATACGATGGGCAAGCTCCAGCAGGATTTAACGTTGTAGATCAACCTAACGGGAGTGGCGATTATATCGGTACGAATGATGACGATTTTATTGAGGGTACTGGAGACCAAGAAGTCGTTTATGGGTCTTGGGGGCGAGATATCATCGTTGGCTTTGGTGGTTCTGATGAGTTAGTGGGTAGTAGTGGTGGCGATTTGATAATCGGTGACGGTTTGCTATTTGGTAACGAAGGGGATGACATTTTGGAGTCGAGAAATATGAGCAACGACAATTATGATGGTCGTGCTTTTATGTTTGGCGGTGATGGTGATGATACCTATCGTGTCGGTATAAACAGCGTAAACACCTTTATCTACAACGGCTCTGAAGCGGGTCATTATGGCGCTAGCTTTTCAGGGGGGCCAGGTGGAAGCGCAAGTGACTTTGATGTACTGGAGTTTATGGAAGGCATCTCTCCCGACGATATTAATTTTTATGCTAATGGTTATGGTCTCGAATTAGAAATCGGAAATAATGGCTATGTCGTCACGTTGGCAGATTATTTTGAACCTTTGACATACCAAGGGCAGGGCATAGGTGAAACCGCACCCGTTGACGAAATTCGTTTTGCTGACGGGACAGTTTGGAATCAAAACGACATCACAGACATGTTGGCTAACGCTCCGGTTGATCAAGATATTGAGGGAACTAGTCAGGCTGATACACTTTTAGGTGGTGCTGGTGATGACTGGATCGCAGGTTTTGAAGGCGATGATACTCTGTATGGTGAAGGTGGCGACGATATCTTAGTTGGCGGTGCTGGGAACGATACTTTGTACGGCGGTTCGGGTGAAGATGACTATGATTTCGACCCTGGTTTTGGTCAAGATGTCATTTACAATACTGGAAGCGACTATAATGAGATATGGCTTTACCAGGTTAATGAGTCGGATGTGGCTTATGCAAAGCAAGGCAATGACCTCGTGGTTTCTATTATCGGAACGTCTGATCAGATAACCGTTAAAGACTGGTATGAGTCACCGGAACGAAAAGTAGTAGTGTATTTCGATGATTTGGATATCACACATTCAATCGATCATATTGAGTCATTAGCGACTGACGAGAGTAGTTCGAGCAATAGCGAACCTACCGCTCTAGCGGATACAGCAAACACCGAGGAAGATACTTCCATTATCATTGATGTGTTAGCCAATGACAGCGATATCGATGGTGATAGTCTGAGCATTAGCTCTGCTTCAGCCTCGTATGGTTCGGTTCTCATCAATGGTGATGGAACGCTGAACTACACACCTAATGCAGATTTCAACGGTTTAGATAGCATCAGCTATGAAGTCTCAGATGGTAACGGTAGCACCGCGGCCTCATCGGTATTCGTCACGGTTAACCCCGAAAACGATGCGCCTGTTGCTGTATTCGATACGGCTGCAACGCAGGAAGATACGTCAGTCACGATTGATGTGTTAGCGAATGACAGCGATATCGATGGTGATAGTTTGAGCGTTAGCTCTGCATCAGCGGTAAGTGGTGCTGTTGTAATTAATGGCGATGGAACGCTGAGCTACTCGCCTAATGCAGATTTCAATGGTTTAGATAGCATCAGCTATGAAATCTCAGACGGTAACGGTGGCACCATGACCTCGTCAGTCTCTGTCACAGTGAACCCTGAAAATGATGCGCCTGTTGCTGTTGCAGATGCGGCAGCAACACAGGAGGATACGTCTGTCACCATTAATGTGTTAGCGAATGATGGTGATATCGACGGAGATAGTTTGAGCATTAGCTCTGCATCAGCGTCAAATGGTGCTGTTGTGATTAATGGCGATGGCACACTGAACTATACACCTAATGCAGATTTCAACGGCTTAGATAGCATTAGCTATGAAATCTCAGACGGTAACGGTGGCACGGGGGCCTCGTCGGTATCCGTCACGGTTAACCCCGAAAATGATGTACCAGTTGCTGTAGTCGATACCGCTGTAACGCAGGAAGATGCTTCTGTCACCATTGATGTGTTAGCGAATGATGGCGATATCGACGGAGATAGTTTGAGCATTAGCTCAGCATCAGCGTCAAACGGTGCAGTTGCGATAAATGGCGATGGCACACTAAGTTATGCGCCAAATTCAGACTTTAATGGTCTTGATAGCATTAGCTATGAGGTCTCAGACGGTAACGGTGGCACGGCGACCTCATCGGTATCCGTCACGGTCAACCCTGAAAATGATGCGCCGGTATCAATATCTGATACAGCTGTTACTGATGAAGATACGGCAGTTGTTATCGATGTTCTTGTGAACGATAGTGATATTGATGGTGATAGTTTATCTGTTGTGGCTGCTGCGGCGATTAGCGGTGTCGTAGCTATCAATGGTGATGGAACTATCTCATATACGCCTAGCGCTAATTTCGTAGGAGAAGATTCAATCACCTACGAAGTTTCGGACGGTAATGGTGGAGTCGCCAATTCAACCGTCGCAGTAACTGTAAACTCAACTGAGGATGATCCAATTACTATTGTTGGAACTGGTGCTGCAGAAACTTTAGAGGGTGGAAATAATAACGATAACCTCGCAGCCAAAGGTGGAAAGGACGTTCTATATGGATATGAAGGCAACGACACGCTACACGGTGGTGGCGGTGCCGACTCTCTATATGGCGGCTTGGGAGCAGATACACTAAAAGGTGCTAATGGCTCTGATAAGCTTTACGGGAATGAAGGTAACGATTTGTTGGTGGGTGGTAAAGGCCATGATACCTATTACTACCAAACTGGTGATGGCTATGATCGTATTAATAACGCTTCAAATAACTTCGCGACTGATACTGACAAACTTAGTTTGGAAAGTGTAGGTGATGTCGATGATGTATGGTTCAAAAAGACGAACAACCATCTCGATATTTATGTGCTGGGAAGTGAAGACCACGTTCGAGTTAATAACTGGTACAAGGCAGATAAGTTTAAGCTGGATTCAATTGAGGCGGGTGGCCAAGCCATTGATGCTATTAATATTGAACAGCTTGTAAGTGCGATGGCTTCGTTCGGAGCTCCTTCAGGAGGCAGCATATCGCTGAATTCTGATGAGCAAAACCAAGTCGATACAGCAATAGCGACGGCTTGGGCCTAGAGGCTACATAAAGGGCCTTCGGGCCCTTAAAAACTTTCTCAACTCTTCGGCAAAATAACCACAACCCTAAGCCCCTTAACCTCCCGATTACTCAACTCAATCACACCATTGTGCTTCTTAATAATTTGCGAGCTAATAGCGAGACCTAATCCAAAGCCTCCCGTGCCTCGGTTACGGCTTTTGTCAGCTCGGTAGAAGGGTTTGAGGATCGATTTGAGCTCTTCTTCTGGAATGCCGGGGCCTTCGTCCAAAATCTCTATATGAAGATTGCCAGAGCCCTCATAGAGCTTGAGCTCGATGTTGGCATCGTTGGGGCTGTATTTGATGGCGTTTGTTAGCAGGTTTTCAAATGCCCGGGTTAGCAAGGGCTCGTCACCTTTGATGAGCGCATCGCTTTGTAAATCGGTTTTTAGTGTCAGGTTTTTTTCTTTTAGTTCGAGTTCTGCGTCATCGGTAATGCGGCCCAAGAGTTGTGACAGGGGCAGGCTCTCCATCTGCGTCAATTGCTGGTTGTCAGTTTGCATTAAGGTGAGCAGTTGGTTGATGAGTTCTTCGATACACTGGTTCTGGTGTTCGATTTTGTCTAACAACTTGCCTGGGTCATCAACTGATCTGGCGAGTTCAATCGCGAGTTTTTGGCGAGTGAGTGGGGTTCTTATTTCGTGCGAAATATCACGAAAAAGTTGCTGCTGACTGCTAATTAAGTCAGATACTTTATCAGCCATTTGGTCGAATGCGGTGGCGAGTTGCCCTAGTTCATCTTTGCGTTTGCCAACATCCTGACTGACGCGAATGTCGAGCTTTCCTTGGGATATCTCAAGGCTGGCTTGATGTAACACGCGAATAGGCTTGGCGATAGAGCGTGCTATCCACAGTGAACCTAATAATATGATGATACAAGATGCCAGTAGACGATAGCCGTGCAAAGACTCTGGGTTGAAGCGGGACTGTATATAGCGCGAAGGCATGACTCGCAAGATATAACTTTGCCCGTTTGGTGAGGATATTTGTTGGTCGGCCAAATTTAGCAAGTGTGTTCGATAGGGTTTGTCATCGTGATCGTGATGCTCATCATCATCGTCATCATGATACCTTGGCTTTCGGTGTGGAATTACCGGCGTCTCGTCAGTATGTAATAACACTACGCGTATGCCTTCGCGGCGGGCTAGTTTTCGGTACCAGCGTTTTAGGGCTTTGCCTCCTTGCTGCTCGTATACCTCTATTGCTTCGGGTGCGAGTGAGCGCATCTTGTCTTTTACTTGCTCGACCTTGAATTCATTGACGACGATTTCTTTGGTGATCCAGATATTGGCGAGAATGGTCGCAAAGGTGGTTAGCCAGAAGATCAGAATAATCTTCCAAAACAAGCGATGTTTAAAGATGGATTGAGTCATGCTTAACGCGTCTCCACCTGACCTTGGAATAAATAACCACTGCCACGAATGGTTTTGATGTGTTCGCTATCGAGTTTCTTACGCAGGTTACTCATATGCATATCAATGGCCCGATCATAGAGTGTTAGCTTTCGCCCTAAAGCAAGCTCGGTTAGCTCGGCTTTGGTCATAATTTCATTGGCGTTGCGCATCAGTGCGTGCAGAATATTGAATTCACTGCTGGTAAGTTCTATTTCTTCACCCTCAATTAGGGCTTCACGCGTTTTTAGTTTTAGCTTGATTTTGTCTGAAACCAGCTCACTAGCCTGGTTTGTTGTCTGGCCTTGGTCGATCTCCACGCGTCTTAGCAATGCTTTGATTCGCGCCACCAACTCTCGTGGGTTAAATGGCTTGGGAAGGTAGTCGTCGGCGCCCATCTCAAAGCCTATGATTCTGTCTAGCTCATCACCTTTTGCGGTGAGCATTAATATTGGGCTAGTGATTTGGCCGCGTATATCACGCAACACGCTTAAACCATCTTTGTTAGGCAGCATGATGTCGAGAATGATAACGTCGTAGTGACTTTTTAAAGCCAAGCGTTCACCTTCGACGCCATCGAATGCCGTGGTCATGGTGAAACCTTCTTGTACTAGCAGGCTACTTAGAAGCTCACTGATCTCGGTATCATCTTCAATGAGTAATATATTGGCACTCATATCAAACCTTTATTGATTTACGGAATTGTTTGAAGTCTAGCATAGGCTTTTTACCTTCTATTTAATCTTTACAGAGACTTTACGTTTACTAGACCCCGATTTACATAGCAATGAATACAATGATTATCAGTCGATAACAAATCGATTAAAAAAATCATTGAGAGGAAGAAATCATGAGTAATCGTCTATTTACTAAGAAGAAGTTATTAGGTTTGAGTTTAGCGATGGTCATCGCAGGGTCTGCAGCGGTTGCGACAGCAGGGCCGCACTATAAAGAGCATGGCATGAACCACAAAATGGAAAGAATGCTCAAGCGTCTTGATTTAAGCGAAGAGCAAGAGGTGCAGGTTGAGGAAATTCTGGCTCCCATGAAAGAGCTCAGAAAGGAAAGAAAAGGCTTCCCGAAAATGCGTGCCATGATGTCTTTGGACCCGGACGCTGCCGATTATATGAAGCAAGCAGAAGAGCAGGCGACAAGTGCTGCTGAGAAAGTTAAGGCTAGTATCCTTAATATGGCGAGTGTTCGCCAGCAAGTACACGCGGTGTTAAATGAGGAGCAGAAAGCCGAGCTTAAAGCGATGGTATCGAAGAAGCTAAAGCGAATGGAAGAGCGCTGTGAGGATGACGATTAATTGAGGACATCAGATTTATCGGATGCTAGTTGTTGGTTGTGAAGCTAGACAAGGATGTTTTTTGCGTGGCGAGAGCCACGCTTTTTGTTTTCTTTGGTCTTATGAATATATCTTCAGTACACTCTTAGCTCTTAGTCTTTGATTTCAAAATGGAGCGAGTCAGTGAGTTGCTTGAGGAGAATTCCACGGTGTGTGTCGGAACAGATTAGAGCCATCATTTTTGACCTTGATGGAACGCTGGTCAGCTCGAGTCTCAACTTTGACCGAATGCGAAAAGATGTGGGTTGCCCGCCTGACGAAGATATTTTGGCCTACATCGATGCCCTGCAAGGCAAAGATAAAGAAGCGGCAAATGCCATTGTTTATCAACACGAAATGGCCGATGCGCGATCAGTTGAACTGCTTCCTGGAGTAGAAAGTTTGTTTGAACAGCTTTCTATAGGAGCATTAAAAACTGCGATAGTGACTCGAAATTCAAGAGAAGCAACTCGTCGTAAGTTAGAGCAAGTGGGACTACAAGTTGACACGATATTAACCAGAGAGTGTGCCCCTGCAAAGCCTCACCCAGGAGCCTTGCAGCAACTATGTCGTGAGTGGCAACTCAAACCTTCTGAGGCGGTGTATGTGGGTGATTATCTGTACGACCTATTAGCAGCAGAACATGCTAACATGCATTCCTGTTTATATGCTCAAGATCACTTACCTGATTATGCTGAAAGGGCGGGCTTTGTGTGTAATGACTACGCATCTTTTTTCGATTTATTAGCCTCCTATATAGAAAAAAAATAAAGACAAACGCACCTGCTTGCTTAACTTTGCTTATCTTGCGAGATTGATCTGAATCAATCTTGGATAAAGAAGGCGAATAGGTGCGACAAAATGTCACTTCCTCCATAAAACCTCATCGATATACTCACCTCCAATCGAATCATAGATGAGGTTGAATGAGGGTGTTAGTGTGAGAGTAAATCAAACTTTTCGAAATATTTCGCTATCAGGGAAAACTTGTATTGGTAGTAGTCTCTTGGGCGCTAGCCTTTTGTATGCACTTCCCGCTGTTGCAGACATGGAAGCAAAGCCAGCGGTTGAGCAGCTAGATACGATTAGTGTGACAGCAAATAGAAACGAAGAGTTGACCTTGGATGTGCCCGCCAGTATCGCCGTTAAGGATAGAGGCTCTGTTGATCTTGACCAGGCTAACTACCAAAAAGACTTGTTTAATAGCATTGCAGGCGTTCGTATTATACAGACCGGTTCAACCTTGGGGCATAAAACCAGTATACGTATGCCTTCCAATACAGGGCCTTATTACTTGTTTTTACAGGATGGCATACCGGTACAATCCTCTGGCTTCTTTAACCATAACGGTTTGGCATACACCAACTTTAGTACGGCAGGGTCTGCAGAAGTTTTGAAGGGGGCAGGGACTGCATTGTACGGCTCCGATTCAGTTGCAGGTACTATCAATGTGATTTCCCAAGACCCAAGCTTAAGAGAAGGTTATACCGTCAAAACTGAAGCTGGTGCGCATGGCTTTTATCGTTTAGGCCTAGCAGGAAGCGCAAGCTTGAGTGATGACTCTTCAGTCGGCATTGATATATCGCATAGCGAAAACGATGGCTGGCGAGACCATACTCGCTCAAAACGAAGTGAAGCGAATATTACGCATTTTGTTTCCTTGAATGACAACAATAGCCTGAAAACAGTCTTTGCAATAAACACTACTGAGGCTGATCAGGCCGGTAGTTTAATTGGTTTGGATGCGCTGAAAAACGATACAGAATCGGTGGGTGATATAGAAGCTGCACTAGCTACCGGGATGGATATTCAGCGAAAATTTGATTTTGCCCGTTTGAGTACAGAATGGACGCACTTACTTAATGACGAGATTGAACTGAGTACCATTGCGTACTTGAGAACAAACCGGAACCAGTATGTAGCAACTTGGCAGGGAAACCTTCCTGAGAATGATAGCCAGCAAAAAACGCTTGGCCTCATGTTCAAAGCCGACTATAGCCTAGATAGCCTCCGCTGGACTTTTGGAGCCGACCTTGAATATACCAAGTCTAGTCGAAGCTATGAGCAAACCTTTGACTATGTGCCCAGTGGCTGGGGAAGTAGTGTCGCTGAGGGCTCTATTTATGACTACGACGTGAATTACTTCGCCGTGTCACCCTATACCAGTGCTGCATTTAGTGTTACTGATCACTTAACAGTAGAAGCCGGCCTTCGCTACGACTCCAGCCGTTTTGATTACACGAATAATCTATCTGACGGGCAATATGCATCGTCGAGTTATGCGCGGGCATCGAGCGATAATGACCCTTCATTCAATCACTTAAGTCCTAAACTGAGTTTTAGTTTCCGTCTTGATGATAGTCAGAATATCTATGTTCGCTATGCAAACGGTTTCCGAATACCGCAAGCTTCTCGCTTGTATGCGCTTACAACTGACAATATTGATTTTGATTTAGACCCGGAAGTCAGTGATACCTATGAACTGGGTTATAAGTTGGCAACCACAAATCAGCGTCTCGATTTATCGTTGTATTACATGACGATTGATGACTCAATTGTTCGACGAGAAAACATTGATGGAGATCGTTACTACGAAAATGGTGGCGAGACCACGCATCAGGGGGCAGAGTTATCAATACTACAGACCTTAACAGAGGAATTATCCGCACGATTGGCTTATAGCTACTCGGAGCACGAGTATGTGAACGATGAAGATTATGGCGATAACGAGCAAGCTGAGGCGCCTAACAGTTTGGCTAACTTACGTTTGAACTATTCTCCTCAAAAGGTGCAGGGTTTGACGACTTCATTGGAGCTTGAGCATATTGGTGAGTATTGGATGGATGACAATAACACTAAAAAATATGGCGGCTATACGGTTACACACTTAAAAGCACTATATAAAATTTCTGAACAGCTCAAATTGAGCGCTAAGATTAATAACCTGTCGAATAAAGTGTATGCGGAAAATGCCAGCTTCAGTTACGGCAAAGAGAAGTATACACCAGGGGCTCCGCGTCAGTTATTCGCAGGTATTGAGTATCGGTTTTAAGACATGATGACTAAAGAACGCTCAGGTATTTTTTTCATACTGTGCCTTTTGCTTGCACTCTTATTGACCTGCAACCAAGATGCAGAGGCAGCAAAAAAGCATGGAGCAATGAAAAACAGTTTGCTGCCTGAGTGTCAAGGTATGGCACTTCCATCTGTGCATTGTGGACGCGCTCCATCGTATGCCGAGGGTAAGGATAAAGTGTATGTGGTCTTCTCTCAGAATGGCCATATCTACTTATCTTCATCATCAGATGAAGGGCGCAGCTATACGCCTCCTATTGCTGTTAATCGGCGACCTGAAGCGATTTATGATGATGGCGAGAATAGGCCAAAGATCCTGTTGGGAAAACAACAAGAGATCTTTATCTCATGGACGCATAAGACGCCTGGGCGCTATTCGGGGGATGTGCGTTTTGCTCGTTCACTCGATGGCGGTCAAAATTTTTCTGAACCGATTACGATCAACAATGACAAAGCACTAATCGGTCATCGTTTTGATGCGATGCTGATGGATGGTACAGGGCGTTTATATTTATTCTGGATTGATAAACGAGATAAAAAAGCCGCTCGTGACAGGAATCAAGACTACTTAGGGGGATCGATATATTTCACCTACTCTGACGATGTAGGCGCTAGCTTTCAGCCCGATAAAAAGTGGGTTGATCATAGTTGTGAATGTTGTCGTTTGGCCCTAGCAAATGATTCGAACCAAGATGTAGCGATCTTATGGCGGCATGTATTCCCAGGCAGCATTCGAGACCATGCTATTGCCTATGTCAAAGACTGGAAGTCTATGCAGAACGCTCATCCAGCTAAAGCGGCTATAGATAACTGGGTGATTGAAGGCTGTCCTCACCATGGTCCTGATATGTCTTTTGATCGTGATGACCGCGCACATATTGTCTGGTTTACACAAGGGGATAAACATAAAGGTTTGGTGTACGGTCGCTATAACTTTTCTGAAGGAAGGGCCTTAGACACAATTTCGATTGATTCACTCCCAGGTGCGAGTCGTCCACAGGTCATAGTGCAAGATTCGAATGTGTTCCTACTATGGAAACGCTACAACGGACAAGGTCTCGATTTGATCTTACGTCAGTCCGTGAACTTAGGAAAAGACTGGCTAAAAGAAAAGGTAATCGCAAGTACCACTCATGACTCAGATCACCCTGACCTGATTGAAGTGAAGGGCCGAATTCATGCTATGTGGCATACACAGGCTGAAGGCTTACGCTGGATTAGGGTAGAGTAATGATAAGCGTGAAAAAACTAGCTGTGTTTATATGGGGTTTAATAGTTATAGGGTGGAGCGCTTCGCTTCAGGCAAATGCGAATATAAAGCCCTTTTCAGCGGATAGTCTGATTGCCATTGAAGAATCTCGTAAGGGAGAGGCATTTATATTACTGCTATGGTCAATCGAGTGTCCTCCTTGTCTAAAAGAATTAAAACTTCTAAAGGAATTAACAGGGCAAGGCCTGAATAAGCACTTGTTGCTAGTTTCAACGGACGATATGGAATACCAGACAGATATTGAAGCTTTAATAGCAAACGAAGCGCTTCTTGAGTATGAGCATTGGCTTTTCAATGGCGATTTACCTGAACGTCTTCGCTATAACATCGATCCAGGCTGGTATGGTGAATTGCCCAGAGCCTATATTTACTCCGCTCGCGGGCAGCGGGTTGCACATAGCGGCATGTTGACAAAAGCAATGTTGGAACAGTGGTTGGCTTTAATTCATGCGAACTCTGCACCGGAAAGTACCGATTCACCATGACAACTTCCAAGCCTATACGTATTACCGTTATCGTGTCAGTGCTTGTTCATTGCGGAATGATGTTGGCCGTTTTTCTTACCGTGTCTGGTGGTGTTAGCCTAGATACTGTTAATGTGGATAAGCCATTGCTGCGTCCAGCGCTTGTGATTAGTCATCACCATGTTGCTGCAAAGCCAAAGCCAAAGCCAAAGCCAAAGCCAAAGCCAAAGCCAAAGCCAAAGCCAGAGCCAGAGCCAAAGCCAGAAAATCGATCAGAGAATGAACACTTTAGCTTTCCATCTGAAACCGTTTTGCAAGCGCAAAGCCTGGGTTTAGAAGGTGAATCGATACTTGCCTATAAACAGGAGCTGTTTAAGCTTATTGAGGCACAGAAATTTTATCCGAAGCGCCTCAAAAGAATGCGTAGAGAGGGTGAGGTGACGATTGAATTCACGCTCTTGGCAAATGGCGATTTAAAAGTCATTAAAGTCATCGACTCGCGTGGACATAAACTCTTCAAACAAGCTTCACTGGCATCGCTAAAGAAGGTCGACACTTTCCCACCTTTTCCAAAAGAGTCTACCCGTGCAGAGTGGACCTTTACGGTCGCACTAAACTACAGCCTTCGAATGTAGCGTAGAAGGAGGCTGCCCAAAACGCTTCTGCTTAACCGCTTTCATTGTAGGGTTTAAAAATCTTACAAAATAGCTGTCTTTGAACTACACTCAATAGGGTTTATTTAGCGGCCTTATCAGGGACAGGGGGCTGAACAGAATTCTGTTGAATAGTCGCCTCTGGTTTACGCTCGGTGCGATGTAGTTTGAGATGTACAGGGTAGGTATGGCTTCAAATCTTTTCTCATTTGATTCAATTGCTTTACGGCTGCTAAAGCGCATTTTTCTTATCTATTTCAGCATTACGCTTATCATGACGTTTGCTCATGCTTATTCGGAATACCATCATACAAAAGATGTGGTGAAATCTGAGTTGAAGGAAATCGAAGGAACCTTTACACCCGCGCTCCGCACTGCACTTTGGGCGGTCAATGAGAAACAACTTTCTTCTATTGCTAACGGAATTCTTCAGTTGCCCTTCGTGACGGGTTTGAAAATTGAGAACGGAAAAGGAGAGTCCCTTATTCCTGGAAGTCTAAATGTAGGGGAGGTTGATGCAGGCAGCTTTGAATATAGCTTCGACATTCTGCAAAGCACCCTGAACGATCAGTACGTTTATTTGGCAAAAGTAACCTTTTTGTCTGATAGTCAGGTGGTATTTGATCGTGTGAAATTCGGCTTCTTAATTATTGCAATTAATGCTTTGATGAAAAGTATTATTCTTTGGTGCCTGTTTTTATGGGTCTTTAAAGTAATGCTCTATAAACCTATGCAAAAGTTTGTAGGTGAATTGCATAGTATGGATTTTGATAGTCTTGATAAACGTCGTCTTAACCTTGGCCTGGAACATGATGATGAGCTACAGTCTCTAGAGAATAGCTATAACCAGATGCTCGAAACCTTACAGCAACAGAAGCAGGAATTTGTTGATGCGCAGCAAAGCTACCATCGAGAGTTAGAGCGGAAAGTTCATGAGAGAACTCACGAACTGGAGTTGGCGAATCAGCAGCTAAGTTTTTATGCGAGTACCGACCCGCTTACCTCAATCTATAATCGTCGAAAGTTCTTTGTTCTGGCTGAAAAATATCGGGCTTTAGCCTTGCGCAATAAGCATCCCTTATCCCTTCTGGCTTTGGATTTGGACCACTTTAAGCATATCAATGACGAATACGGGCATGCGGCTGGTGACGAGGTCTTGGTTAAGTTTACTTTGCTTGTTGGCCAGTTATTGCGTGAAAGCGATATCTTCGCTCGCTTTGGAGGAGAAGAGTTTGCGATCTTGTTAGAGAATACCTCCTCTGAAGATGCTGTGACGGTTGCGCAAAACATAATTGATGTGGTTGAAGGTCAATTATTTGAGTTTGAAGGTCATAATATTAAAGTGACTGTATCGGTTGGAATTGCAGAAATGATGATGGCGGATGAAGGCATTGGAGCATTAATCGCGAGAGCGGATAAAGCGCTATACCACGCCAAGGAAAACGGACGTAACCAGCATTTTATCTACGATAGTGGACAGGCGGAATTATAGTTATTGCGATGGATAAAGAGCTTCTGCATGTACAAATAATTAGTGCACTAAAATCGCGTTATGATATTGCGTACTCTGCTGCTAAACAAGCTTATGAAACGGCAACGCACGAAGAGAATGTTGCCGAGAACAAATATGATACGCTTGGGCTGGAAGCTTCTTATTTGGCCGAAGGGCAGGCTCGCCGGATGGCTGAAGCAGAAAACGCACTTAAAACATTTGAACGCTTAAAGCCAAAGAACTTTGGTGAAGACGATGCAATTCAATTTGGTACCTTAATTGGACTGAGAGAGCTCGGCACTGGTCGCGACGAGGCTGCTAGTGAAGTGTTTCTTTCGCCTGTTGCAGGGGGCCTTATAGTCGATTTTAATGGCCGCCAGGTGTTGCTTTTGAGTAAGCTCGCGCCGCTGGGAAAGGCTTTGTTTGGCGCCTATCTCGAGGACGAAGTAGAGCTTGGTGATAAGCGCTATCTAGTCGAAAGTATTAGCTAGTTTAGTGCCCGGGAACGACCATATCTTCGATGGCAGGCACGTTCGCGGTAACAGAGCCATTGTATCGTGCGTAAATATCCGTCATGGTGCCGTCACGGTGAAAGGTTAGCAAGACCTGGTTAAAGGCATCGACATACTCTTTAGAAACTGTTTCTTTGACAAAAATCACATAATATAAGTTCTTAATATCTGGCCCTGCATAACGCACATTCTGCAGCTTGAACTCTTTGATCGTATCAAAGCCGACGACATCCGGTACATAGACCACCCCACGTTTACCAAAGCGATCAGCTTCGAGCATTTTAAACACATGCTCAAAGTCGTTCTCTATGACAACACGAGCCCCAGGGATTTTCTTTGCGAATTTCTCGACCTTTTTCGACATGTTGGTCGGGCCATAGGTGGCGATGGTTAAACCGCTTAACTGCTGACGCGAGCTGTAGTCTAAAGGGTTATCTTTTTTAACAAACAGACCATAGTTCACTACATGAACGGGCAAGCTGTAGTGCCATTTCTTGGCTCGCTCTGTGTTATAGCTCATATTGAATGCAGCGTCCGCACGATGCGCTTCTAGTTCAACAAACATTCGGGGCAAGGGGTTAAATTGAAAGGTGGTGTCTCGCATTAGCTTCTTATTAACCGCCTTAACCAGAGCGGCCACCGGGCCATCAATTTCTTGTGTGGTTTCGTTGATGTAAGCGACAGGAGGATAACTATTAAATGAGACAGGCTTGCCTTTCTCTTGATGAGCCTGAGATAAGGCGCTAAAGCCAAGCATCATACTGACTACGATGAGTGCCGAAGCGATTGAGTGTCTATTTCGGCTAATTTTTATCATTTCCAGTCTTCCGATAACGTGGCTTATGAACGGCGCCATGACTTCTTATGGGGGCTATAAGGCATTAGTTTAGACCATGGTGCTTGGATTGCACCCATCAAGCCTAAATTCAAGGATGACTATTGTTATTGGGATTAAGCCGGCTTCGTTGCCTTTGCTTAAACCTTGTTCCAAGAGAAAAACTTAGCCTAAAAGTATTAAAAAGACGAAAAAACTGTGATGCGTGTCATGTTTTGAGGTCGGTACGCCGGGGGCTAAGCCCTTCGGGTGATCAAACTAAGCCCGGCTAAGCCCTATTATTTGAATCATCAAGACGAACGGCGTTAAGCAAAAAACTTCAGGCCTTTTTGCTTAGCTCCTTTCTAAACTTGTGTTGTGATAACTTTTTCCGATTAGGGCCTCCCTACAAGCCCTATTAGTGAACGCGGCGATTAGGTAGTTCGGCACCTTTCGCCGCTTTTTTTTGTCTGAAATTTAAGCTCAATCAAAAACACCTGACATCGCAGAGCGATTTATTCCGCAGTACTCTCTTGTAAAACGGTGCTAACTGCTTGCTTCTCTAATCAAGTCGTCGATGCTTTTCATATTACTACTATCGCAATAGCTGATACCAAAATTAGCAGAAAAGCTTACATTGCTTTCCTTAAGTTCATAGCTACGGCTTTTAATGAGTTGACTCAGTCGCTCAGCGACTTGCTTGGCATCTTGTGCGTTGCTCTCTGGCAAGATGATGACAAATTCATCGCCACCTATACGGGCAATGATGTCAGCATCTCTAATATCATTTTTTACTAGCTGGGCGATAAACTCCAGGCTGCGGTTGCCTGCATCTAGTCCCTGTTCGGTATTAATCTGGCTAAAGTGGTTGATATCAAAATGGATCAAGCTAATAGGGTGGCCATAGCGGTCGGCTTGCGAGAGTAGTTGCGATGCGTATTGTTGAACGAAGCGAAGATTTGCAATACCGGTTAAATTGTCAGTGAGCACGAACTTTTGCTGCTCGTTATAGGCATTTAGCATCTCATCAGAAAAGAACTTTACGGCGCTAACAACAATAAGAAAAACAATTAGCGCGTTTCCGATAAAAACTCCTTGTGCGATGGAGGGCGGAATGGGGGCCATGTAAGTTTCGACTCGTAGTGTATGGGCCGCGCAAAAGCACAAGCAACCATAAAGCATGACAGCAAGCTTTTTCCATTTTTCCTGGTCATTGAGCAGAAAGTAGACCACGACCGGGAGGCTTAGGAAATAGAGTTGGAAGCCCGTTTCAGCGCCGACAAAGAATATACTCCCCAAGGTAACTTGCAGGCTGGCAATGAGTATCAACCAATAGGCGGAAAGGACAAACTTCTCCTGCCTGACCCAGTAGAATGTTCCGGCATAGCAGAGCGCATATAGGAAATCTGTAAAGCTGCTCAGCGCTTGTTGGTATTGAGTCCATAAAATAGCTGAATAGCATAAGGATACAATCACGCCGACCAGTGACACGCTAATAACGATTCGCTTACGATATTGTGTGCCTAGCTTGGTACTAAGAACTTCTGATTGCTGTGTAGATGCCTTATTTTGCTTCATGCCTGTTTGTTTATCCTAACATGTTGGCCAGTTTGTAGGGGCCTTCCAGTATATTGTGTGTTAACTGAACTTGATTCGATACACCTGTTTTTTGGTATATCTTTTTCAAGCGAGAGCGAACGCACTCTTTAGTGAGCTTGAGCTCTTCGGCGATTTCTGAGCCTGATAGCCCAGATATCACCTTGCTGAGAACTTGTGTCTCGGAGGCGGTCAGGCCATAAAAGTCAGCCAGGACTAGATTGAGCTTCTCAAAGCTGTCTTTCTCGACAGGACGCATCACCACGAGTGAACCTTTCGCTTTCCATATCTTATTTTCATGCGCAGACTTTCGGTAGGGCGTAACACCAATATGCCATTCATTGCCTCCACCAACGTATGCATCTAAACGAATGAAGCCTCCTGGAAACAAATCTATTCCCTGCGAAGCAAGAATGCATTGCATGACAAGGTGCTGTAGCCGCTTGTTGGCGGCAGGGTTCTTCAGTGCGAGGCGGTCATGTTTTAAGGTGAGCACCTCACTCGATTTTGCAAACTCTTCTGCCCGGGCGTTCATAGGTTTGGAGACATAATTCTCCATCACCAAAAAAATAGCAGCTTCAGTACTACTTTTTAGCTGCTCTTGCACCTGGCTTTGTAGCTGGGCAAGTTTGGTTTGGGTGGATATGGTAAAAGCGCGCGTTAGGTGTGGTACAAAGATGCCGAGAATTTTCTTTGTTTGGTTATCAAAATCCTGCTGAGTATCTGGGCGGTAAAAGGTGATGCTGGCAATGAACTGGGTATCTCGATAAAAGCAGGTGCTGATACTATGGAAGCAATCATTTTCACGGAATAGCTCCTGATAGACTTTAGAAGAGCGTTAGCTTTGGCTATCTAATAGCTCTGAGCCTTTTTTGATTGAACTGGTAGACATGTCTTCGACGCTTAGTCTGCGTTCATCAAGGGGGGCGTATTCTTCGCTATATGACTCGATAGTTTTGTCGTTAAATCGATTAGCAACGATACTAAGTTGCTGGGACTTCCTATCAGTAATCGTTAGATAGCCGCCCAGCGCTTCAATTGCATCGCAGATATCGCTGATAACCTCTTCCCATACATCGTCGTAAGCGACCGATTCATATATATGAGCGACAAGGTCGACAATTTTATTGTTGTAGTTCATTGCTATGCCACGAGACCTATAACTGCTGAGCGATCTAGATTTAAGCGCTTGAGAGATCTTTAAGTTGTAAAGATAGTAACGGAATTCCTGAGTAGATTTCCAGTTTAATAAGCGCTAGTTCACAGAATTGGCATTGAATTAGAAAAAAATTCCTGGGTCGCCATTTGGGCGGAGAATTGTCAAGACCCAGACGGGTTCGATTAAGAATATATTCTACGTATAGTAGTACTTGGCTTGCCTGAGCACTGTTTGCACGGATTAGCAACGGTGTTCTGGGCCAGTCACTAGTTAGGCAAGCCTTTTACTTTTGCGCATCGCATTTACAGCTCTTGTTTGGCCTGAATGTTAAGCTGGCCTTGTGCAAAAGTTTTCTCATTATTATTTAGTGTTTTTTCAAGCGCTAGATTCAGTTTTCGCAAGGACGCGGCCCCATTGTTTCTATTCCGATCAAAAAAACTATCTTGAGATAAGCTTAAGAGAAAAACGCTGTTTTTTATATAATTCTTGTTTTGACGACTGCTTAGGTCGTGTACTCATATATGGTATCGAGTGCTAGGTGGTCTTTTTGGAAGTAGTCATCAAAACACTTTAGTACGAGCGGGCTGCGGAGTTTATCTTCTAGTGCTCGTATCTCATCCATGCTCAACCAATGAGCAGCAATAATATCTTTATCGAGCTTATCGCTCTCTTTTTCAAGTGCTTCGGCGGCAAAGCAAAAGCGGTAATAACATACGCCATTTTGTGGGGCGGTATAGGTATATAAGCCAATAAATCCCGTGAGCTTGACGCGCCAGCCGGTCTCTTCCAACGTTTCTCGAATAGCGGCTTCTTGTATGCTTTCACCTTGCTCTATATGACCGGCAGGTTGGTTGAATACGGTTTTCCCATGAGAGCGTTCTTCAACGAGTAACAGCTTGCCATCTCGCTCGACAAGCGTGGCGACGGTTGCATGGGGTGTCCAGGTCATGATTGTGTTAAATCCTTTATATAGTCGGTGTGCCAGTAAAGCGGATATCTTATCAGTGAGCTGAACATTTCAAAATACTGAGAAAGACTTATTTAGTTGTCTCAAGTTCCTTCTCTTGTATATGGAAAGTAGACTGTGTTTTAGCTTGCAAGATCATCTCGGCGGCCTTTTCTGCCATCGCGATAATGGGGGCGTTCGTATTACCGCTAACCAGAGTCGGCATTGCTGAGCCGTCGATTACTCGCAACTTTTTAATACCATGAACTTTCAGCTCACTGTCTACGACAGCCATAGGGTCATTGCCCATTTTGCAGGTGCCGCTAGGGTGATATACCAAGCCTAGCCGTTCTTTACACTTCTTCAAAAGTGCCTCATCTGATTGGATGTTATTACCTGGGTGCAACTCTTCGCCACGATGCCCATCAAAGGCTGGGCTTGCTAATATTTTCCGAGCAACCCGAATGCCGTTGACTAATACTTTTGCATCCTCAGGGTCGGAGAAAAAGTTGAAGTCGATTTTGATTGGCTCTCTTGGGTCTGCTGATTTTAAGCTGAGTTTGCCTCGGCTTTTAGGGCGAAGGACGCAAACGTGAAGAGAGTAGCCATGGCTAGACAGGAGTTTTAAATCGCGCCCGCAGTCGTCAAAGAGTAAGGGAACAAAGTGCATCTGAATGTCTGGTACCTTTACCTCGGGGCTAGACTTCAAAAAGGCGCCCGCCTGGGTAATTGAGTTCGCCAGATTGCCTTGCTTGTCGCGCAGATATTTAAGAGTGTCGGGTAGCATTTTTAGCAGTCCGCCGGGGCTTGTCGAGAAACCATCCTTCTTTTTGCTTTTCACCAAAACACAGGCATCAACATGTTCCTGCAGGTTCTTTCCGACGCCGGGCAAATCCTGTATCACTTCGATACCATGTTGTTGAAGCTCCTCTTTATCGCCGATACCTGAAAGCATAAGCGTTTGAGGAGAGTTGAAGGCGCCGCCGCACAACAGCACTTCTTTACGTGCATGGACGGTATGCTTTTCACCTTGTTGAGTAAACTCGACCCCTGTTGCGACTTTGTTCTCGATGAGAATTTTATCGACAAAGGCCTCGCATTCAACAAAGAGGTTTTGCCTTGTCATGGCCGGCTTTAAATAGGCGCGTGAAACGCCGCAGCGCTCGCCATCTTTGATGGTAAATTGATAATAGCCCGCGCCTTCAAATTGTGGTCCGTTGAAATCTTCTGTTAGAGGGTATCCTGCTTGCTCACTTGCAGCCAAAAAACACTCGTTAAGCGGGTAAGTGTTTTGCGTGTCAGAGACATAGATAGGGCCTTCTCCACCATGATAGTCACTGGCACCGCGCTCGTTGGTTTCTGATTTTTTGAAGTAGGGCAGCATGTCATCAAAGCTCCAGCCAGGGTTTCCTTGTGCTTCCCAGGTATCGTAGTCTGATTTGTGACCGCGAATATAAACCATGGCATTGACAGCACTGCTGCCGCCGAGAGTTTTTCCGCGAGGACAAAATAGAGGCTGCCCGTTACGTATATCGGCAACCGGCTCAGACTCGTAGCGCCAGTTATATTTCTTACTATACATGAAGTAAGCAAAAGCCCCGGGAACCTTGATCATCGGGCTTTTATCTCGCGGCCCGGCTTCCAGCACAAGCACGGTTTTATCACCTTCTTGGGATAAACGCTGAGCTAATACGCTGCCCGCAGAACCAGCGCCAATGATGACGTAATCGAAAGTCAGTGAGTCCATGTGGTGTGCGCCTCTTATTATTATCAAATAAGCTCATCGTTTTGAGAACAAGCTTATCAATGTGGTCGTGTATTTGTTGAAGATAGTTTGAACGATAGGAAGGGGCTTGAAAAGGGAAATCTCACTTGTGAGCCTTGCTAGTAAGGGGGAGGTTCTTTAACTAGAAGAGGGTTTACAGCCTTAGGCTCTAAACCCAGAGTGGAATAACTGTTCGCAAGATAGTAATTATGCGGCTTGTTGTGGAGAAGGCGCTTCTGGTCTCTCAGGTACCAGTTCTTGGTATAGCTCGTCCAGTGCCTCGTTGAAATTACTTGCCAAAAAGCTGACCTTATCAGCAATCGATTCACAGCTAGTCAGGCTGATTGTTAGTGTATCGACATAGCTGGTGACCACAGCAGTTAGCGCCATGTTATCAACGATCGGTGCAACGCCTTCAAGAGATTTTAGCTCGGCGCCATTCAGAAACAAGGGAACCTTGGGGCCCGGTACATTGGTGATAATCAGGTTGAAAACGGGCTTTAGAATATTGGCTAGACGAAGGCGTGTATAAGCTTTCATGGTTAAGGAAGAAGACCACGAGGGAAGATGCTTCATGATTCGTTCAACCGCGACTTTATAGTTAAACTCTTTGGCTCTAAGGGCATTTTGATGAATCATGCCAAGTCGGGAGCTCGGGCTGTCGAGGTCTGTCGCGAGCGATATGAGCATTGGAGAGATTAGGTTCCCTCCTGAACTTTTTGGGCTTCCTTGTTCGTCCTTTTCTCGTTTTGATACGGGAATCATAGCGACTAAAGATTCTTCAGGAAGCTCATTGCTTGTTTCCAGGTTCTTTCGCAGAGCACCTGAGCAGATTGCTAATACAACATCATTGATTGTGCTGCCCGTGTAGGCCTTTCTAATTTCCTTTACTTTGTAGAGCGGTAGATGGGCGCTTGCAAAGAAATGCTTTTTACTGATTGCTTGATTGAACGGCGTTTCAGGTGCGGTGAAAAAGTGCGGAGGACGCTGTTCCTTATCGAGCATTCTAAGTGCTTGGGAGCTGAAGATAGAGTGACTCAGACGTTTAGCTAGGCCGTAAACCTTAAGTGGGCTGCGATAGGCGTTTTGAATGTGCTTGCTACCAATTTCATAAACGGTGCTCGGCAAGTCTTGGTGTTCGGGTTTCCAATCATCGGTAAGCTCGGCTTGCGGGGCGCTTTTAGGGCTTAGTAAGCCAGCGAGAATATGCTCGGCAGACATACCATCGACTGCGGCATGGTGAAACTTCAGCAGGACAAAAAACTCATCCGGCTTGTTTTCACTTTCCATATACATTATTTCCCACAAAGGCCTGTGATGATTTAGTGCGCGACTAAAGAACTGGTTGATAACCTGCTTTTTGTCATGTTCGTGCAGCTCACCTTTCAAACTTGTGTGGAACAAGTGTTGATCAATATCAAAGCTCTCATCGTCTAACCAGGCTGGTCGATCAAGGTCTAGGATTTGTGTCGCCAGCTTCTTTCTAAAAACAGGCGATATCGACAGATGCGATTGAATATGACTCTTGAACTGCTCGAAGGTCATTGTCTTGTTCTTAGGCTGAGAAAAGGTCAGCGTGCAGCCGATGTGCATGGGTGATCTGGCAGATTCGAGGTGTAAAAATGAAGCATCGAGATTGGATAGTCTGTGCATGGTGCCTCCGGGGTGGCTACACGTTGCTGGATGAGTTAGCTAATTCTTTCATTTGTGCGCACAACTGTAAACTCAAATGTTGATTTTGTTTGATCTGTGTCTATTTGTTTTTTTAAGTGATTGATTTTTTATTGATTGTATTTTTTATATTTCGGTGTTTTGTACGCTGAAATTTCATTTTTGTATTCATATTCTTTGTTCAGCTTTCATTCAGCTTTAGTGTTTTAAGATTATTCCACCTTCTAAAAAGAAAGAGGAATATGAACATGAAACAATTAACCTACTCAAGAAACTACCTACCTCAGCCTACGGTATTGGTGGCGTTTATTATTGTGGCGATGCTATTCAGCTCGCTTAGCTATGCGGGTGGAAGGAGTCACCGTTCAATCGACTTTGCTCGCGTAGTGAAGGTGGAGCCGATTATTAAAACCATTGAAAAAAGAATTCCCGAAGAGGAATGTTGGACTGAACAGGTTCGATATGATGATTATCCTAGAAGTGAGCATTCACATACTAGTACTATTCTTGGCGGTATTATTGGTGGCGCAATTGGTAATGCTGTAGGGCACCGAAGCAAAAACAAGAAGATTGGTACGGCTGTGGGTGCAATATTAGGGGCCTCAGTGGGGAGCGATATCGCCTCGAATGAGCGTCGTCGGTATAAAACAAGGTCACACTACCGTGATGAACAGCGCTGCGAAACCCGGCATCGTATAAGCTATGAAGAGAAGGTGCTCGGCTACCATGTATGGTATCGTTACAAGGGTGAAAGATATAAGACCCGAATGGATCAGAAGCCGGGTAAGAAAATAAAAGTGCGTGTCAGGGTGGAACCTTTTTAGAAGGGAGCTGTGACACCGAAAGAAGCCTCGTTAGTTGGCAACGTTCGCAAAGGTGATTGCTATGAAACTCGTAAAACTTTTTTTGTCCGCCGTGTTGCTGGTGTGCTTATCCGCAAACCTGGTCGCAGAGACAAAGAATGAGAGAATTGGTCGAGATCAAGCAATTGCCCTTGTTCAGGAAAGGTTCGAAGGAAAGGTCCTGAAAGTTCAGCTCAAAGAAACGCCCCGTGGTAGCGTCTATCGGGTTAAGTTTTTAACTAAAGCGGGTCGAGTTAGGGTGTTGCATGTCGATAGCCTGAGTGGTGAGCTGCTCAGTGGCGCCAAGTAAAGAGAGCTAGACGATGAAGCTTCTAGTGATTGAAGATGAAAACAAACTGCGAGAACAGTTGGCAGATGCTTTAAAGCAACAATCTTATTGTCTTGAACTCGCGGCTGATGGTGAAGAAGGTTTATATAAGGGAATGGAGTTCCCGATCGACCTGGCGGTTGTGGACTTAGGTTTGCCAAAAATTGAAGGCGTTGAAGTGATTCGTCGTTGGCGAAAAGCGGGGAGGGACTTCCCTATATTGATACTGACTGCTCGCGGAAATTGGCAAGATAAAGTTGAAGGCCTGGATGCTGGTGCAGATGACTACCTGGTGAAGCCTTTTCATGTCGAAGAGTTATTTGCACGTATTAAAGCCTTGCTCAGACGTTTTGGCGGCCAAGCCTCTTCAGTGCTAAAGTTTGAGACTCTGACAATAGACCTATCGGCCAAGCAAGCCACAGTAAATGATAGCGCGATTGACTTAACTGCTTTTGAGTTCAATATTCTAGAGTACCTTTTGCTAAATTCTGAGCGACCAGTCTCGAAGGCTGAGTTGACCGAGCACCTTTATGAGCAAGACTACGACCGGGATAGCAACGTGATAGAGGTCTTGGTTGGCCGTCTTCGAAAGAAACTTGAAACGGCTTGTAAGCTTTCCTTAATCAAAACTGTGCGAGGGCAGGGTTATCGCTTCCTTCACCCTTCAGAGTAAGTGTTGATGAAGACTTGCTTGATGAAAAACTGGCTGCTGACAAGTATACAAGGGCGCTTGGCGTTGGCTTCAGTCTTATTGCTACCCCTTATTTGTGGTGCCTTGGCTTGGGTGCTTGAGCGCGCTTATTCTGCTAGCTTGCTGGAAGCCCAGCATCAAAAAATGACGACACAGGCTTATGCTTTGATTGCATCGGCCGAACTGGAATCCCAATCGCTTTGGTTGCCTGAACTGGTGACTGATGATCGTTTGAACCAAGCTTTTTCTAATCACTATGCTTTTGCTTTTAATCATCAAGATAACGCTCTCTTGTGGAAGTCTCTCTCCGCTCAAGGACGCTTGGACACGGTTGAGTATGATGTAAGTGAGCTAAGCCTGGGAGACCCAAAATTCCTTCGTTTACCTATTAGTGACGTGCCTTTTTTCCACCTACATTATTTAGTTGAGTGGGAAGATGGTGAGCGTGTTTTACCTTTCCGTTTTGTTGTCTTGGAAACGCAAGATGCTTATCGCCAAGCAATGGAGGAGTACAGAGCCTCGCTTTGGTTTTGGTTGAGTGCGGTAGCGCTGGCACTCATTGCACTTCAGTTCATGATACTGAAGTGGGGGCTTCGCCCTATTGCTGCTTTAAGTCATGACTTGAGTGTGATTCAGAAAGGTGAGTCGGATTCGCTGAAAGGCAATTATCCCTTAGAGCTTCAGGAGATGACGGATAGTATTAATCGTCTTATTTCCCACGAAGCTCATCAGCGAGAACGCTATCGGAATACCTTAGCGGACCTGGCACATAGCATTAAAAACCCTTCTGCCATTATTAGCAGCGCCTTGAATCAGGCGGGAAACTCCCTACCTGATGATATGCGCAATACCTCATGGCTCCAGGATATTGAGGAGCAGAATGAGCGCATCGATAAAATACTTTCCTACCAGCTAACACGCGCCGTTGGGGGTGTGGCAGCCCCGTTTAATAAGGCCGTAGTAGTCAAACCCTTGTGCGATAAAATCTGTGCAGCCATGGGCAAGGTCTATCATGATAAGTCGATGACTTTGGCTTGTGATATCTCCGGCGACGCAGTCTTTAGGGGAGATGAAGGTGACCTGATAGAGCTCTTAGGCAACTTGATCGATAATGCTTTTAAATACGGAAAGGCGCAGGTTAATGTTCATGCAAGGGCCCATGACAATACCTTACGGATCACCATTGAAGATGATGGCCCGGGGATAAGTGAAGCTGAGCAGGCAAAGCTCGTCAGACGAGGCCAGCGCGCGGACACTACGATTCCCGGCCAAGGAATAGGTTTAGCTGTAGTAAATGATATTGTCGAGAGCTACGGCGGGACGCTAAGATTATCTGATTCTGAATTAGGCGGGCTAAGTGTAGAGCTCGCCTTTTCTCAGGGTTTATAGAGCTTTTTTGTGCTAGAAAGGCAAAGGGTATTCCCTAAGTACTTTGAAAATAGCCTTCAGGTCATCTTTGGATAACTCAACTTTAAAGGCTTCGATATCTTCTTCCAGCTGCTGCAAACTGGTGGCGCCAATAATTGTTGATGTGACACCATCGACCTGATTACACCAGGCTAATGCCAATTGTGCCGGCGTGATATCGAGTTGCTTAGCAATCGAGGCATAGGCACTGACAGCCGTCTCGACATTTGGCTTGTCCCGTAAAATACCATTGCGTTGTGGAATGCTCCAGCGACTACCATCAGGCCTTTCTCCATTTAGATATTTACCGCTTAATACGCCGCCACCAAGCGGAGACCAGGGAAGGTAAGCGACATCCTGGTGAACACAGTTTTCAATCAGGTAAGGCCAGTCTTTGGTATGTAGTAGATTAAACTCATTTTGTATTGATACCATCTTGGGAAGCGAGTGCTTTTCAGCTAAACGTAAGTACTCATTGATCCCCCAAGGTGTGTCGTCTGATAAACCGCAATGTCTAATTTTCCCGGCTTTGATGCAGTCATTTAAAGCCTGAAGAATTTCTAGCATTTGATCGGAGTGTGCCTGACGGTCTACATCGGTAAAAGAAATTCGACCAGGGAAATGTTTGGCGAAGTGAGGCGAGGTACGATTGGGCCAATGGAGTTGGTAGAGGTCGATGTAGTCGGTCTTAAGGCGCTTTAAGGATGCGTCTACTGAGGTGATAATCGACTCACCCGTGATGTCACCACCCCCGCGTATCCAAGGTAGGCCATTTCCTGCAATCTTTGAGGCCAGAATAATGTCACCTCGTTTACTCGAATTAGCTGCCAGCCAGTTACCTATCATCTTTTCTGTTTTGCCATAGGTATCGGCTGCAGGTGGCACTGCATACATCTCTGCTGTATCAATGAAGTTCACGCCTTGCGCCAAGGCGAAGTCGATTTGCTCACTGGCATCGCGCTGAGTATTTTGTGTGCCCCAGGTCATCGAGCCCAGGCATACTCGTGAAACATTAATGCCGCTGCTACCAAGTTTTGAATAGTTCATTGATCAAGCCTCTATTTAGTTTCGCTTATAGTAATAGATCTCCTTAGGTGCGGACAGTGTTTTTTCCAGGGGCTTTACCGCATTACTAGAACAGCTCGACCCCACAGCCACCTAAGCCACAGTAGCCGTCGGGATTCTTATCAAGGTATTGCTGGTGATATTCTTCAGCATAGTAAAACTCAGAGGCTTGTTTAATCTCGGTAGTGATTTCGCTAAACCCCCGCGCTGTTAGCGCTACTTGGTATTGTTGTAGGCTTTCATTAGCAAGTTTGCTTTGTTCGTCATTGAAGGTGTAAATGCCTGAACGGTATTGTGTTCCCTGGTCGTTACCTTGGCGCATGCCTTGTGTTGGGTTATGCGCCTCCCAAAATGTTTTTAGTAAGTCTAAGTATGATACTTGGGACGGATCATAAGCGACTAATACCACTTCATTATGGCCTGTCGATCCTGAGCAAACTTCTTGGTAGCTTGGGTTGGGCGTAAAGCCCGCGCTATAGCCTACCGCCGTAGAATAAACTCCTGCCAGTGACCAAAACTTTCGTTCGGCGCCCCAAAAACAGCCCATGCCAAACATTGCTTGTTTAATTCCAGAAGGAAAGGGGGGCAGCATTGAATTGCCAGTGACGGTATGGGTGGCGCTAATGCTAATTGCCTGATCGCGCCCTGGTAAGGCGTTTTCGGGTTTGATCATTTTGGCTTTTTCGGGCTTAAAAAACATAGGGATCTCGTCGCTTGGTGTGAGAAATTTTAAACTGCAGGCTTAGGGTGTCGCTAGTAATTGCTTCGCTTGGCGCACTCTCAACATGACATCATTATGATCCTCTTTCCTGATATGAGCTTGCACTAGCCTGGTTTTGACGATGACCGTTACCTTCTCTGCATCTTCCACAGTTCGGTTATGTGCTTTAAGCACTTTTGCAATCTCCTCGGCACTGGCTCCCTGGTTTTTCTTTAATAGCTGAATAATATCCTTTGCACACTGCTCTGCAGCCGGGTCGGGTTTGCTCATGCTTTTAAAAATTAATACGGCGATTACGATGATAAGAATAATAGGGATATAGGTATTCATTGCTGAGAATCCAGTTGTTTAGTCGGGCTTAGCCAATTGTACCTTATGATTCATTCTTGATGGTTGTTTTTTGAGCTTTGTTGACTACATTTAGAAGGCTTATCTGTTTATAAAAATATCAAAAATGAGAGGATGATATGAGCGAGGAAAGCGTCGATTTTGGTCCGTTGGAAGCGATGATTGGTACCTGGGAAGGTGATAAAGGTTTGGATGTCGCGCCTTTGCCAGGAACTCAAAAAGAAGATAGCCCTTACTTTGAACGTATTGTTGTCGAACGAGTAGGGGATGTTGAAAATGCCAAGCAGCAGACGCTGGCGATTGTTCGCTACCATCAGGTTGTACGGCGTCAAAGCAATGGCGAGATCTTCCATGATGAGCTTGGCTATTGGATGTGGGACGCTGAACAGAAAATTGTTATGCACTCGCTACAAATCCCTAGAGCGGTTGGCCTTCTTGCTGGCGGATCCTATGACTCGAATGCAGGTACACCGGGAAAAATTAAGCTATTCGTACAAGCCAAAGATGGCGATGCTGACTGGGGAATTGTTCAGTCACCGTTTATGCAAAAAAACGCTCGCACGATCGCCTTTCGTCATGAAGTCACCATTGAAGGTGATACCTTAAGCTACTCCGAAACCACAGTGCTGGATATCTACGGCAAGACCTTTGATCACACTGATGCAAATGTTTTGACAAGAAAGACAGGTGCCGAGATAAAGCAGGATAACACTGTAGCCCAGGTTGTTGAGCTTGCTCCTAGCGGCTCTCAAACCTCAGATAACAGTCCGAATATAGCGGGTCGAAAGCCAATCAAAGCCGAATTAAAGTCGGGTGAAAGCTATGCTTGGTGCTCTTGTGGCTTGAGTAAGAATCAGCCATTCTGTGATGGTAGTCACCGCTCCACCTCATTTAAACCCAAGGTATTTAAGGTCGATGAAGATCAGGATGCCTGGTTGTGTATGTGTAAACATAGCAAGAACCCGCCTTATTGTGATGGTAGCCATAAGAACTTACCGAAACCTGGGGCAATTGCTGCGGAAGCCTCCTCTATACCAACGGGTACTGAAGAAGTCGCCGAAGAGCCAAGCTTGGCAGAGGTTAAAGCTTTGGCACAAGACGGTTTAGAGAAAACCGGTGGCCATGGTGAAATGGTAGCGATGGGAGTACCCCGTACGCAACTTCCAGAATGGGATGATATTCAAATCATGACCGCCCAGATGGCAACGAAGCCTTTGTTGGAAGATGAAAAAGTAGGGACGGAGTTGATCATCGGACCGAAAGCCAAAAAGCCTTTGGTATTAGATATCCCACTATTTGTTTCAGATATGAGCTTCGGTGCACTTTCAGAAGAAGCAAAGATCGCACTAGCAAGAGGGGCGGAATTAGCAGGGACGGGTATTTGTTCCGGGGAGGGCGGTATGCTGCCTGAGGAACAGGCCGAGAATAGCCGCTATTTCTATGAATTAGCGTCAGCGCAATTCGGCTTCTCTGAAGATGTTCTACAACAAGTTCAGGCCTTCCACTTTAAGTGTGGGCAAGGCGCGAAAACGGGTACCGGAGGTCATCTTCCAGGAGCCAAAGTGCGTGGAAAGGTTGCTGAGGTAAGAGGTTTGGCTGAAGGTGTGGATGCTATATCGCCTTCTTGTTTTCCTGAGATGAATGGCCCTAAAGATTTTAAACACTTCGCTGATCGCATTCGTGAGGTGTCGGGTGGTATCCCCATTGGCATGAAGTTATCTGCTAATCATATCGAGAGAGACATTGAGTTTGCCTTGCAAGCCAGTGCAGACTATCTGATTCTCGATGGCCGTGGTGGTGGTACTGGTGCAGCACCGAGTTTGTTTAGAGATCATATTTCTGTGCCTACTTTGCCAGCCTTGGCACGCGCTAGGCGCTACCTGGATGACCGTAAACGTCATGATGTCACGCTAATAATTACTGGTGGTTTGCGAGTGCCCTCAGACTTTATCAAAGCAATGTGCCTAGGGGCCGATGGCATTGCGATCTCAAACTCTGCTTTGCAATCTATTGGCTGCGTTGCTGCCAGGATGTGCAATACCAACCTTTGTCCGGCAGGCATTGCGACACAAAAACCTGAACTCAGAGCTAAGCTGGATATTGACACCTCTGCACAGCAGCTTGAACGCTTCTTTAAATCCTCGACACACTTGATGCAAGTGATGGCGAGAGCGTGTGGCCATGACCATTTGAGTAAGTTTACTCTGCAAGATATTGCGACTTGGAAAAAGGAGATTGCCGAATTAACGGGTATACCGTTTAGTGGCATGTAGAGATACCTTTTCCCAACAGTTGAATTAGTAACATGTCACCTTTTTGAGGTGGCTTGTCTTTGACATGTTAGTTTCCAAGAATCTGTGTCAGTGTGGGCTTTAGTTGAAGCTAGTTTTGATCGATAATGCTACAGCCAAGTAAAAACACCTGATAAGTTATCTTTAGCCTCACCCGCGAGTACGGTGCTTTTTAAGTTCTCCGCAGCACTTTCCGGGGTATCTAGGGATAGAGCATACTTGATGCCTTCATCTCCAGCCGGGTCGTGCAGACCGTCGGAGCACAGCATTAGTCTATCGCCCACAGCCAAGTCTAGAAAACCGATATCCAGATCAATGTTCTCATCAACACCTACCGCTCGAGTAATTGCATTGTTTTGAATGTTTTCTGTCGGTAGACCTGATTCTTTATATAAGTTATAGATTGAGTGGTCTGAAGACAATTGAGTTAGTTCACCGCGTCTCCATAAGTAAAGCCTGCTATCCCCAGCCCATAAGAAGGTAGATTTGTTATTCTCAAGCGCCAGAAGTACAACCGTGCTGCCACACGTTAGTTGATTATCCTTTGCATAGCTAAATATCTCGGTGTTTACATTTTGTATAGTTTGTTTAATTGCATCTACTTTGGAGAAAAGGTTTACTGGTAGTTCCTTTTCAGATAGTTGCCTTACAATCTCCTGGCTAGCTTTATCGCCATCAACATGACCGCCCATACCGTCAGCGACAAGCCATAATGAATCAGAATCTTTTACCAGGATTTCATCCTGGTTTTGAGTTCGTTTATTACCTACATCACTGAAACCAAATGATTGAATGTTGAAGGGGATAGCTTGTCCTTTGTTATTATCAGTCATAGTCGAGATATTCAGTTCGCTAGTAACATCTGAACGTTGAAAGTTTGAAAGAATGTCCAGGCCAGAAACCGCATCATCCGATTCTAGCTCGGTTGGCGGAGTGATGATGGCGTTCGGACTTTCATGGTCAGCTGCTATGGTTGTTGGGTAGAAGGTAGTGCACGGCTTCATTTTTGTTATTAACGCATTATCCCTTGCGTAGAAGCCTATTTAAGCATGCTGTAGGACTAATATCTATAGCCTATAATTTAAATTTACTAGGCTATTTAGGTGTGATTCGAATTCGTCGGCTCTGGCTAAGTATAATCGAACGACCCTTAATCGGAATCAAAAAATAGTCACCTGACTTCTTTCTGATTCCGGTTTTTGAACCTACACTGATTAACAGCGTCTAAGGACTTCTATAGCGACTGGAGAGTGTTAGTGAGCCGTGTTAACCCACTTGTTTTTGCAATGATTAGTTTACTTGTTTTCTGTTCGACACCCTTAGCTGCTTTTGAGGTTTTAGTGCTTGATCAGAACGGTAAACCGGTTAAAGACGCTTATGTAGCGATACCCGAAGGAAATATTGAGCAAGCAGAGGAAACGCCGGCCATTATGGATCAGCTTGATATTGCCTTTGTACCTCATGTATTGGCGATAGACCAAGGGCAAGCGGTTGTCTTTCCCAATAGTGATAATATCCGTCACCATGTCTATTCCTTTTCCCAACCCAAAAAGTTTGAAATTAAATTATATCAAGGAGTTCCCGAACAGCCGATTACCTTTAATCAGCCGGGTTTAGTGGCACTAGGTTGCAATATTCATGACTCAATGTTGGGCTATATCTATGTGTCACCATGGCCTAATTATGGTGTGAGCGATGAAAGCGGCAAACTTACCTTTTCTCAGACAGCTGAAGAACTGCTCATTTGGCATCCTCGCTTAGAGGGGAAAGCCGGTTTAGTTAGAAAAGCTATCGATAGTAAGCATGAAACAGTCACGATTACCTTGAAGCTCAAAAAGGAAAAGACGCGACGTCAGTTCAGAGCGTATAGAAGGGATCGCGATGATTATTGACTTGAGCTTGCGAAAAAAAATCCTACTATCCTTTTTAAGTTTAATTATTGTCTCGTCGATTATGACGATTTCGGCAGTGTTATTAGCGACTAACAATAGTGTCGCTGAGCAGGCGAGAGAGAAGCTCGTCGTAGGTCAAAAGGTTTTTGAACAGTTACTGGCGCTGCGAGGTAACCAGTTGTTCGAGTCTGCTGAGGTACTGACCTCAGACTTTGGTTTTAAAGCCGCTGTGCTGGATCAGGACCGTTCAACTATTGGCTCAGTGCTCGACAATCATGGGGCTAGAATAGGCGCTGACTTGATGATGATCGCCTCACTCGAAGGTGACTTGATTGCCAGCACAGGTAAAAGCCAGAACTTCCCCTTTAAGCACTTGTTGTCAGAAGCAGAGGAAAATGGCGGTCTGATGCAAACCGTTGTATTAGATGGCTTACCCTACCAAATTCTGATGTTGCCGGTACTTGCGCCGGTTACGTCTGCCTGGACAGCCGTAGGTTTCCAAATTGACGATAAGCTTGCTCGGCAGTTAAAAGAGCTGACAACGCTGGAGGTGAGCTTTTCGGGTTGGGATAGCAATGAGCGCCGCTTTGAGTTGTCGACTCTGGATGAGCAGACTAACGCAGCAATGAGGGTCTATGAAACTCAGGGTGACTGGTTGCACATGACATACCAGGGAGAGTCTTTTTTAGCGCTGGTGACTTCATTGGTGAAGGCTGATAATTATCAAGTGAATGCGGTATTGAGTACCTCCTTGTCTTTGGCTATTGCCAAATTTTCACCACTAAAAATCCATATACTCATTATTGCATCCGTTGCATTGCTACTATCGGCTTTTATTGCCTTTATTATTGCCCGAAATATTACACGACCGGTTAATACGCTGGTGAGTGCGGCAGAACGAATTAGCCAGGGTGATTATAAGGGAGAAATTGATTTTGATCTTTTTAAGAAGAACGAGATAGGTAAACTCGCTAACAGCTTAAGTCATATGCAGCGGGGCATCGCTGATCGAGAAGACAAAATTCTCTATCAAGTCTTTCACGACACTTTGACGAGTTTGGCTAATCGCGCTTCGATACAAGAGAAGATTGAAACCCTGCTTGAGCAAAGCGATGGTGATTCAGACATATTTGCACTGATGCAGGTGAATGTTCGTCACTTCAAACAAGTGAATACGACCTTTGGTTATCATATCGGCGACCAGCTTCTAATTAGTATTGCCAAGCGCCTTTCTTCGCTGATGGGTGAGGATGATAGTGCTGCAAGGCTGGGGGCGGATGAGTTCTTGTTATTGCTCAAGGCAGATACAGAACCAGAAGTATCTGCACGAGCGAATCGAATTTTAGAAGCGATTATTGAGCCCTATCAAATAAACGAGCTTAAGCTCCCCATTGCATTTACCTCGGGTGTGGTTTTATATCCACAGCATGGTCAACGAACTGATGAATTAATGAGGCGTGTGGACATAGCGCTCAATGAAGCGAATGAGCAGAAGCTTGCTTTGTTGCTTTATCAGCCAGGTAGTGATGAAAAGCATCTTAAGCAAACGCGCCTGGTCAACGATTTGAAAGAGGCGATCGATCAAGATTCCTTATGCATGTTCTATCAGCCAAAGCTGGAGCTTAAGCAAGGCAAAGTCACCCAGGTTGAGGCATTGATTCGTTGGATTCATCCCGAGTTGGGCTTTATCTCACCTGAAGAGTTCATTGGTCTTGCTGAACAGTCTGGCTTGATGCCACCGCTAACGCGTTGGGTGATTGCTAGTGTATTGCGTGAAGCCGCTGCTTGGAGAACTCAAGGGATAGACCTAAAAATGGCAGTCAATCTCTCGGCTTATGATCTGGCCAACGATGACCTACCCGATTATGTGGCGCAAGAGCTTGAGAAAAACGGCCTCTCTACTTCTTCGCTAATTCTTGAAGTCACCGAAAGTGCGATGATTGATAACCCGGTTCAAGCCCTAAAAGTGCTTAATCAATTAAGAGACCAAGGGATTATCTTGGCGATTGATGATTATGGCACAGGCTATTCATCTTTGAGCCAACTTAAAGATTTACCCGTAGACGAGCTAAAGATCGATATGGCCTTTGTTTTGAAACTGGATGAAAGTAAATATGACCAGGCTATTGTCCAGTCAACGATAGACATGGCTCATCAGCTCGGTTTAACTGTCGTTGCTGAAGGGGTTGAAAACAGAGCGTCTTGGGCCTTACTCGAAACATGGGGATGCGATAAGTTACAAGGTTACTATATCTCTCGCCCACAAAACTCGGCAGACTTTGTTACCTGGTTTAAAGGCTATGATGTAAACAGTGAGTACTAGCATTATTTTTTCGATGAACAAGGCTAAACAAAGCATTCAGAATAAAACACTCTTCAGTTATCTGTGCCGCCTTGCTTCTAGTCGCTTTGATCAGCAGCGCACTTGTGCATGCAAAGCAGAATAGCCCACACCGCTTTATCGGCAATGTGACGCTTGTTACCAACTATCAAGACAGCGGAAATACATGGCTCAATGGTGGGCTGGGACGTTTTGGACAGGGTGACCAGGATAGCTCGGTTTCAGGCCTATTTGAATCAAATATCGAGTATCGGTACCGGCCTTCTTCTGCCTTTCAATTGAGTACTCATATCCAAGCACAAGGTACGAGTAATGATAGCTCCGTTCGCTCTCTTGGGGTGATAGAGTGGAGCGCAAGGTATCGTCATGATATCGACTTCAATCAAGCGCTTAGTGTTAAGCTGGGCCAGTTTTTCTTACCGACCTCAATGGAAAATATAGATCGCTTCTGGGAATCCCCTTATACCATTAGCTACTCTTCGCTCAATAGCTGGATAGGTGAGGAGTTTCACCCTATCGGCTTAGACATGTCTTATCGTTATCATTTTGATAGTGGGCCAGAGTTATCGGCAGCTGCAACGATCTTTGGTGGTAATGATTCAATGGGCGCTTTGTTGGCCTATAGAGGTTGGACTTACGGGCGTCAGCGCACGGTATTGGGTGATGTATTGGCCTTGCCTGAGCTCAGCAACCTTCAATACGGGCAGATTTTTGCGGGGCAGCGAGATGACGGTACTAAACCTTTTGGTCTAGATCTTGATGGTCGGCCAGGGTATGCGCTGAGGTCATCACTGGCTTTGGATGAGCTGAATATAAAGCTCACTTGGGTCGATAACCGGGGCGATACGACACTTCTACATGCAGAATATGCCTGGAAAACCCGCTTTGCTATGGCTGGCTTGGCTTGGCGTATTAGTGAGGGCTGGGAGTTCTTATCGGAAGCCTCTCAAGGCAGCTCTGAAATGGGAGCGGGTCCTGGCATTGATATAGATTTCTACAGCCTGTACGGCATGTTTTCCTACCGTCTGAATGACTATCGAATCAGCTATCGCTATGACCAGTTTGGTATTGATGACCAAGATCAGATGGACCAAGAAAATAACGAGTTTGGGCGTAGTCATACCTTAGCGTTAATGTGGCAGGAAGAAGACAGTGCGCTGCGCTTAGGGGCGGAAGTCTTGTTCCTTAAGGGTAAGCGATACCGCGTACTTGAGGGCCCGCAAGTCTATCGTGACAGCGATTCTATTAGTGTCAGTATGTTGGCTCAGTATACCTTCTAGAATATGCGAAGGCTCAGCAAGCCAATAAATGGAAGAGCCTTGCTTTCATTGTGAGTTAGGGGACTAAAATTACTTTACCAATATTCTTGCGTTGCTCGATATGCTCATGCGCTTTGGCTGCATCCTTGAAGGAAAACGTGCTATCGACATGAGGCTTGATCCAGCCTTCAGCATAGCCTTTTAGTATCTCTTTCATCCAGATATCAATCTTCTTATGTTCATGCCATAAATGCCCCATATTGACACCATATACGCCTTTGTTCTGATCCATTAAACCAAAAGGGTGATAAAAAGGTGTTTGCACAATCATCTTAAGCATATTCAACTTGCCTTTGATTCCCGAGTCGGACACAGAGGAAATACCAAACATGCCTAGTCGGCCGGTGTTAGCTAAGGCACTGTAACTTTTTTTCAGGTTATCGCCGCCAATAGGGTCTGTGATCAAGTCGACACCGCGGCTATTGGTGAGGGCGAGAAGTTCTTTCTTCCAATCCTGGGTACGGTAATCTATTGCGTGATCCAAGCCCTTTTCTTTTAAGAACTTGTGCTTCCTTGAGCTAGCAGTACCATAAATTGTAGCGCCAATATGCTTGGCGATTTCCAGTGCAGCAAGACCGACACCACCTCCCACATTGTGAATGAGAACGCTCTCATGAGCTTGTAAGCCTCCCATCGCGACGAGTAATTGGTAGGCGGTAAGGTAGTTTACGGGGATTGCTGCTGCGGCTTCGAAGGAGAGCGTTTCTGGTTTATCAAATACTTGTTGTAGGGGCACTGTGACTTGCTCAGCTTGGCCGCCAAAGCGTGTTAAGGCGATAACTTCCTTGCCTAGCCAGGATTCATCTACGCCTGTGCCGATAGCATCAATGACACCCGATACTTCATAGCCAACGGTACAAGGCGTTTTCGGCGCATCAGGGTAGAGGCCTTGTCGAGCCAAAATATCAGCAAAATTCAATCCCGCAGCTTTCACTGCAATACGAACTTCCTTATCACCAGCCACCAGGTCGGCAGCCTCTTGAACTTGTAATACATTTGCTTTCCCGCTATTGCTTATGATGATTTTTTTCATGATGCGCTCCTTGAACTTGACTGGTGCTAAAACTAACTCAGTTCAGAGAATGAGAAAACCCTTACTTTTCGGAATGGTGTTTTCAATAATCTGGTTCAAACTCGAATGAAGCGAAAAGTTGGTCTGCGTAGTTTGTTAGTTCAAGTGTTGCTGCGTGAGTTTCATAGCGTCGGCTTAGCGTCGTGCTGATTAGTACGTTTGCGAAGCCGGGGTGAGGACAGGTCAGGGTGATACTGTCTATCAGCGCTGGGCCGGGCTTTGCTCGACCTCGCCAGTCTTCGCTATTACTGGTTTGACGAATGCATAATTCGCCATAGCGTGTATCAATGGCTTGTGCCTGGTGATGGAGGACTAAACCTTTTGGCTGCCGTTCTAATTGCAGGTGGCGCTTTAGTGCCTGTAAGTGCGCGTTGGCACTCGAATACATACCGCTTCTTGGGCCGCGAGTTAAGGTGACTAGAATGGAGTAACTATCGTCTTGGTTTAATTGGCTGAGTTTCAGACGATGACTTGTGCCATATACGACTGCAAACCAGGGTGTTTCTGTAGGCACTTCAAAAGAGAAAGTAAAGCCATCAACACGCTGACCGGGTTTAATGTTGGTCTGATCAAAGCTGGCGCAAGCTGATAAAAACAGTGCTAATAGGACTATTGAGCGCTTTATTATTAGCGTTATTGGCTTATAGGAAGTTAGCATCTGCTTACTTTAGCATTTAGGAGGTGTTCCATCTAGTTTAGTTGCCAGAATGGCGTTTAATATTTTGGCCTATTGTAATGTAAATCGTGTTGGCCGACTTTGCATGCGACCCACTATATTTGCTAGGCTTCTCGTGAATTCAATCATTAGCAAAAGGAATTTGCGATGCCGATAAATTGGAAAGACCTGCCCGACGTGTCTCCTCATGATGCCCAAAGGGAAGTTAAGAATCACAGCCCCTTTCAGGAGAACGACCTATGAATATGGACACGGCGCTTCACGCCCTAAAATCTTACTTTGGCTATGATGCCTTTCGCCTCAATCAGGCGGGTGCCATCGAACGTACACTTAAGGGCCAGTCTAGCCTGGTGATTATGCCTACCGGTGGTGGTAAGTCTATTTGTTACCAGCTGCCCGCTGTCATGCTGGACGGTTTGAGTATTGTTGTCTCACCTCTTATCGCACTAATGCAGGATCAAGTCTCAGCACTTCAACTTAGCGGTATTCAAGCTGAGGCGCTAAATAGTGCCTGCAGCAGTGATGAGGAGCAGATGATTCGAACCCGAGCGGAAAGTGGTGCACTTAAGCTTTTATATGTATCACCCGAACGCGCTGTTTCAAGAGGTTTTTTGAATTGGGTGAGTCGTTTGAATATCGTGCAAATTGCCATTGATGAAGCGCACTGTGTTTCAATATGGGGGAATGACTTCCGTCCTGAATATACTCGCCTAACCGAGCTGATACGTTTGTTCTCCAATGTGCCGGTAGCCGCCTTGACTGCAACCGCAGATACTGCGACACAGCAAGATATTCGTCAGCAACTAGGCTTGGTCAACTGCGAGACCTTTGTATCCAGTTTTGAGCGTAAAAATATTGAAATAGAGGTCTTGCCAGCTAAAAAACGAATTCAGGTGATCTACCAGTTTCTGCAAACGCAAGGCAAGGAAGCCGGTATTATTTATTGCTTGAGCCGCCGCAGTACCGAAGAAACGGCAGCGAAATTACGTGATGCCGGATACATTGCCGAGCATTATCACGGAGCGATGAATAGTGAACGTAGGGCAGAGGTGCAAGACAAGTTCTTGCGTGATGATATCCAGATAGTCTGCGCTACCATCGCCTTTGGTATGGGTATCGATAAACCGAATATTCGCTGGGTAATTCACTATAACCTGCCAAAAAATATTGAAAGCTATTATCAGGAAATGGGCCGTGCCGGGCGAGATGGCGAAGAGGCCAAAGCGCTACTGTTTGCAGGTTTTGGTGATATGAAAACCCTGACAGGCTTTATCGAAGATAGCGATGCCGATGAGCGCTTCAAACAAGTGCAATTAGCCAAGCTTAGCCGGCTTTGGGAGTTTACCCAAACGCTTTCTTGTCGTACCAATTTTGTTCTGAATTACTTTGGTGAGCATCGAGAAGAAGGTTGTGGGCACTGCGACCACTGCATTCATCCACCCAAAAGCTTCGATGGCACAGTCATCGCTCAGAAAGCCCTGTCTGCTTGCTTTAGAGTTCAGCAGCGCAATTTGGCTGTAGGTATTAATATGTTAATTGATATCTTGAGAGCTTCATCGAGTCGCGCGGTATTGGAGTCGGGTCTAAATACTATCAAGACCTACGGCGCAGGTAAGGACATCGCCTGGAAAGACTGGTCTCACTACATTACACAGCTGATTGATCGCGGCTATCTATCACTCGACTTTTCTCAAGGCAGTACACTGCATCTGACGGACTTATCGATGGCTGTTTTGAAAGGAGATAAGACAGTTCAGCTATGTGAGCCTGTAGATTCAAAAATCAATCAGGTTGAGAAAAAAGTGAACAAGCACGCCGATCTTAGCGAGGCTGAGCATCTTTTGTTTGAGGCATTAAAAGGGCTCAGAAAAGAAATTTCGCAGAAGGATAAAGTTCAGGGCTATACCGTTTTTTCAGATGCAAGCTTAAAAGATATGTCTCGGCTTAAGCCTGGGAACTTAGCCGCCTTCTTGACGGTCAGCGGTGTGGGGGATCATAAGTGTGAGAAGTATGGTGAACCCTTCGTTGCCTTAATATCCAGATTGGTTGATGAGAGTGATCGCTTACTTATTGATGGGCCTGTGCGGAAAAAGTTGCCGCCTAAACCTGCGCGTAGTGACTTTACTATGGCGAAACTAGGCGATACGCATCGAGAGACCTTTTCGCTCTATCAGCAAGGGCAGTCACCCAATGAGATCGCCAAAACGAGAGGTTTAAGTAAGTCTACGATAATTAGCCATATATATCGTCTGGCTTTTCATGGGGAAGACGTTGATGTCAGTACGATGATATCGCCAGAACAAATAGCGGGTATTCAGGCACAATGGCTAAGCTTGAACAAGCCTGAACGAATCAAACCAGTATTCGAGGCCTTGGGTGAGGGCTATGACTGGGAACAGATACGTTACGCGGTATGTTTGAGCGATACAGAGGTTTAAACCTAGTAGCTCTCTATAATGTCATAGTGCAGTTGCCCGCCTTTATTATGGCTACGATATAGGTGAAATTGATTAATCTGGTAAGGCCAGGCGATGGGCTCTTGATTGACGAATGCGTCGATATAGGCCTTATCCATACTGTGCTTACAGTGCGCCAACGTGATATGTGGGGTGAACAGACGGGAGTCGATTTTGATGCCCGCTTCGCGTAGTGAGTGGCTAATCATTTTTTGCAGCCGAGCTAAGTCATCATTCAGGGCGAGCCCGAGCCATAAAATGTTCTTACTCTTTTTAGGGGAAAAGACTCCGGTTTGAGTGAAGTGAGTACTAAAGGCATTGAATTGGATATTCTGCAGTGCTTGGCTGACCACCTTAGGCTCTGCTTCACCAATAAACTGTAAGGTCATATGCAAGAGTTCAGGGCGAAGTAAGCGAGCGCCCTCAGCTGTTGGCGGCTGATACTGTAACACTTCAGCTTGTGTTGTATTTGATAAGGGGGTTGCGATAAAGAGCCTCATAGCTTTTCCACTATTCATTATCTTGTGAGAAATATCCCGGACAGTCTGCGCCACATGCCGGGCACTTAGCTTTGCCTTGATTCTGCTAGCTAATTACTTTTTCCTTTTATCAATGGCCTCTATACTTATCAGTATTGGGGTTAAGTTTGTCAATCTCAATGTGCCGAGTCGATTTCCCTTGCACAAACGGAGGGCTTCACCTATGAATTTGAGTCGTTCTCCTGCCGTGGCAGGACAGTTTTACCCGTCCAACCCGCAGCAGCTGCGCGCTAATATTGATGACTGTATGAAAATCGCCTTGTCGGTCTTGCCAGAAGTACCGGCAGCTCAGCCAAAAGCGATTATCGTGCCTCATGCAGGGTATATCTATTCAGGTGCGGTCGCTGCCTCGGCTTACGCGAGTTTGCTACCCTATGTCGATAAAATCAAACGAGTCGTTCTCTTGGGGCCATCCCATCATTATGGTTTTAAAGGTTTGGCCAGTAGCCACTTCCATAGCTATGAGACTCCCTTGGGAATGATCGAACTTGATTACCTAGCGACCCAAAAACTTGAGCTTAAGGGGCTAGCTCAAACGCTTGACCAGGCCCACCTTCAGGAGCATAGCCTCGAAGTTCAATTACCTTTTCTACAAGCGCTATTAGGCGACTTCAGTTTGCTTCCCTTAGTTGTTGGAGATGCGGATAAGCATCAGGTTGCCAAGGTGATTGATTCCTTATGGGGTGGCGAAGATACCTTGTTTGTCATCAGTTCTGACCTGAGTCATTTTCTGAGCTACGAAGTCGCTAGTAAAAAGGATAGCAAGACTGCCGAAGCTATCGACACGCTTCAGGCAGACTTGATTGAATATGACGATGCCTGTGGCCGAAACCCGGTGAATGGATTACTTCAAATAGCACTAAAACGTGATCTGACGCCGCATCGCTTGGCACTGTGTAATTCAGGTGATACTGCTGGAGATAAAGATAGAGTGGTTGGCTACGGTGCTTGGAGTTTTTCCTAAGCTAGCGTATTTATAAAAGGAGAAAGGCCTTGAATGAACAGCATCAGCAGCAACTGATCGCTATAGCACAAGCATCTATCAGGCATGGTTTAGATCACGGTAGGCCTTTGTCCGTTCAAATGGGTGACTATGATGCTGAGCTAGTAAAAGAGTTTGCCAGCTTTGTTACATTGAAAATTAGCGGAGAATTACGCGGCTGTATAGGTTCTCTTCAGGCTTATCGGCCTCTAGTGCTCGATATTGCAGAGAATGCTTACCGTGCAGCATTTAATGACTCCCGCTTTTCGCCTATGTCACAGAGCGAATACGAGAAACTCCAATATCATATTTCTGTACTAAGCACCCCAGAGCCGATGCAGGTGAATTCAGAGCAAGACTTACTATCTCAACTACGTGTCGGTATAGATGGCCTGATATTGACGTTAGGTAATCGAAGAGCAACTTTTCTACCCTCTGTCTGGGAGCAGCTGCCAGATAAGTCTGATTTTTTAAATCACCTTAAAGCCAAAGCTGGATTGACGTTGGACTATTGGAATGAATCAATAGAACTTGAACGTTACACTGTAGAGAGTTTTGGTGATTAGCCCTATAGATAAGGATCTTATTAAGATAGTATTTATGACTGTTCGCAATTAAGCCCTGCCGGAGAGTCCTTTTGTTATCATCACTTTTTTCTAGAAAGCGTCCCAACAAAAAAAACGACATGCTGAATGAAGGTCTTCAGTTAGCCATGGCTTTTGGTAAGAACTGGCAGGTATCAACACAGGAACGCTTCGCTAAAAAATACCCAACTCTCTCGGCCACGGAACTGGACGAATATAATCAACTGTTTTTATCAGCGCTTAAATACGCCCATGACACAGCTTTTGTTTTGGCGACCAACTTTAAAGCGCATAACAATATCGAAAAGTTTAAGGAAATATATTGCGCAAAGTACAACTGGGTGTCAGAAGAAAATCTAAAGCCTTTATATAAACAAGGGCTGTATTATGTCGAGCGACAATTGGGCTAAGAGTAAAAGCAGGCGTTTTTACTCTTAGTCTAAATATCATGGCCCTAAATATCATTTTTCCACTTTATCTTATTCTTCTTAGCTCTTATGAAAAACGCGATATCGTTGTTTACCCAGTTCTTTATCTTAGGTTGCACTAGTTTTGGTGGGCCAGCCGCTCACTTAGGCTACTTTCGTAAAACCTTCGTTGAAAACAAAAAGTGGATTTCCGAATCTTCATATAGCCAGCTAATCGCTTTAAGCCAGTTTCTACCTGGCCCCGGATCTAGTCAGGTAGGATTCGCTATAGGCCTTCATCGTATGGGCTTACTTGGAGGAGTCTTGGCTTTTGTAGGGTTTACCCTGCCTTCTTTCCTAATCATGCTGCTAGTAGCCGTGGGTTTAACGAGCTTTGGTTCCAACGCTATTCTAGATTCTCTTATTCACGCATTTAAGTTACTTGCAGTTGCGGTAGTGGCTGACGCAGTATTATCGATGGGGAAGTCCTTTTGCCAAACTAAAACAACGCAACTACTGGCATTCGTTACATGCCTCATCATATGGCTTTTCCCCATTCCGTTTGTACAAATACTCTGTATTTCGGCTGCCGCAATGTTTGGTTTATTTTCTTTACGTAGCAAGTCTGTAGAGAAAGCTGGCCGTATCGGTTTGTCATTTTCATTCAGTACATTATTTTTTATTGTGCTCTTCGTTGTGTGCCTATCCGGCGCTCTAGATGGCTTTGCCTTGTTTTCTGAAACCTTCCTCGCTGGTAGTTTAGTCTTTGGTGGTGGCCATGTGGTGCTGCCTTTACTACAAGATTATTTCGCCCAATCCATAGGACATGAAAGCTTTATCACCGGTTATGCGGTCGCCCAAGCGTTGCCAGGGCCCTTGTTCACTTTCGCAACGTACTTAGGGGCGATGAGTTACGAGAGCCCGCTAATAGGCGCATTTATTGCTACATTGGGGATTTTCTTGCCGGGGTTCTTACTTGTCTTAGCGTTTAACCAACACTGGAAAGTTTTGGCCGAGCATCCAAGAGTGTCGGGTGCCATTGTGGGTGTTAATGCAAGCGTGGTGGGTTTATTAGCAGCAACGCTCTATAGCCCTGTATTTATTACTTCTGTAAAAGAGCCTATAGATATGGCCGTTGTCGCAAGTATTTTTGTTTTACTGCGTTCCTTCAAACTGTCAATTATTCGGATCATTCTATTGGTTCTTGTTTATGGTTTGTTACGTGCTTGGTTTTCATAAAGTAGTGTAATAAGCAAAGCCACTAAACAATCGTTACTTCCACTGCCAGGGTTCTTCTTCAATGTATTTCTAGTCAAAGGTTGCACTATCTATTAATATATATATGTGCAACTTGAGGATGATTATATGGCCAACCCAAATGTTACGTTACGAGTTTCTGGCAGCTTACGCAGCCACTTAGAAGAATGTACCGGCTTAAACGGAGAATATGAGACTCCCAGTGAGTATTTACGAGATCTTATTCGTAGAGATATGGAGCGGAAAGATTCGGCTAAGTGGGAACGTGTTAGGTCTTCTTTAAATGAAGGCTTGAGATTTGAAGAAAGCGAATTTAAACCAATAAAACGAGATGAATTTAAAAATAGAGCTTTGAAAAGAAATGGCCTAAAAAATGACGATTGAAGCTAAATACTCCCCTTTAGCCATGGCTCAGCTAGATAGTATTTGGGATTATGGTTTTCAACGATTTGGAGAAAACCAAGCTGACAAGTATATTGATGGGCTTTTTGACGCTATAGATGAAATTTCAAACACCGGTAAACACAATGGTTTAAGACCCCGAGTTTTTCCTCTTGATATGATCTCAGACATCACAACTGAAAGTATTCATTTTACTCGTTATGAGAATGAGGTGATTTACCTGAAGGAGCTTAAAAGTGGTGGGGTAGGTGTCATAAGTATACTTGGTGTAAGAATGGATACGCCGAATAGGCTCAAGGAGATATTGGCTAACCCGTTATCGGTAATTTAATAAAGCTGCGTGCTCAAAGTCAAAAATCTGCGACAGCCTTAAATCAGGACAATGAGGCCATATTGATAATGGCCTATTAGGTGTGCCTGTGGCACTTTAACGGCCAAGCCGACCATGTCTGTTAAAAACAGGCTACGATTGAAAACTTCATACCCCTAGCCAGACATTGCTTACTTATACCTAGCTTTCCTCGCGATAGCATTCGCAGTGCTTTGATAAGGCGAAAACTCTTCAACATGGGTTTTGTTCTCTTTAAATTTTCCATGCTTGGCGACAGCTCGGTCCGGGTAGACTCTTCGGTGAGCCGGGTATTCCATGCTGAGTCGAGAGTATTGGGGTTGTGCTTGTTTAGATAGCATCCATTCTAAAAAATCTTGCGCGAGTTCTTTATTGTCGGAATCGGCTACGACGCCTGCGCCGGTGATGTCGATATGCACACCGCCGTCTTTCTGTTCAGGCCAGAAGAGTTCTATTTTAGAATTCGGGTGAGTCAAAAGGTGACGAGGCAAGTAATAGGAGTAGGCGATTGTTAGCTCACAAGCTCCTGTTTCCAGTGCAGTGAATAATTCCAAGTCGTCCGACATAGGTGAATGGACGAGATTGCTTACCCAGCCTTTCATTATCGTCTGCATTTTTGCTTCGCCATAACGGTGGCTTAGGTCTGCTAGCAGTGATTGGGAATACTCAGTTCTTGATGAGCGTAAACACAGCTTGCCTTTCCATTTACTATCGGCGAGAGCGGCGTAGGTGTTGGCATAAGTCTGCAGTTCAGATTCGCTAAGCTTTTCAGGGTGATAAGCAATCGCCTGGGCGCGTTTCGCTATTGCAAACCAGTCATCATCTTTTGAACGAAGGTGTTCAGGCAGTGTTTTTTTCAGGATACGAGAAGAGATACTGGCAAGCACGCCTTTTTGAGAGGCCAGTGACAGATTGAGTGCGCCTGTCGTTAGGAAGATATCCGCTGGACTTTCCTCTCCTTCAGCTTCGAGCTTTCGGATGAGTGCTTCACTACTGTTGTTAATGATGTAGCTGACCGAAACGCCTGATTCAGAAGCGTAGCGATTGAACATCGGTGTTAGATAACTCGCATTACGCGATGAGTACACCATAAGCTCTTCGGCTTGAGCGGGGGTGAAGCAGAAAGGAAGGCTAATACTTATCACCAGCAGTTTAAGTGGTCGAAAAAGTCTCATGTTTATGTCCGTTCGGGTGCGATGGTATTGAATAAGGCTTGCTTATGATGGGGATGCCCAGCGACGAATTAGGTTGTGATAAAGGCCGCTTAAGGTCGTGACTTGATTATGGTCAGAGCCAAGTTCCGCGCTTAGGTTTTGAATGCTTTGGTCGAGTTCATAAAGCGTTTGTCTTTGGCTATCTTCACGCACCATGCTTTGCGTCCAGAAGAACGATGCTAGGCGTTGCCCTCTTCTGACGGGGCTAACCTGATGCAAACTGGTGGAAGGGTAGAGCACCATATCCCCCGCTTCTAATTTGACACTTTGTATGCCGTACTGAGTATGAATTTGGAGCTCGCCACCTTCATATTCTTCTGGCGAATTCAGAAATAAAGTGGATGAAACATCGGTGCGCATTGTTTGAGCGGTGCCCGGTATTTGCATCAGGGAACCATCGATATGATTGCCGTAGGTTTCGCCTTCTCCGTAGCAATTAAATTTTGGCGGGAAGATTTTGTCAGGCAGTGCCGCAGAGATAAAAACAGGATGTTGAGATATCTTGCGCAGAATTTCACGGCCCAGTTGTTGAGCGGTGTCGCCCAGGTCATCGAGTTGACGATTGTGTTTGACGTGAATAGCGATGCCACCGGCGGTTTGGCTGCCATCACGCCACGAGGATTTATCCAGGGCACTTCGGAATTGCTTCACTTCTTCGCTTGATAACACTTTGGGAATGACGATTAGCATAAAGGAGTCCCCAGCTTTCTAAGGTTTGCATGACGAATTTCTTGGATTGTACGACAGCCCGTCATCGCCATGGTGTATTCAAGCTCCTCTTTGAGTAGCTTGATCAGGTGAGCGACACCTAAGGCACCGGCAATGCTTAAGGCATAGACTTGCAAACGTCCAATCAGAACGGCATCAGCGCCTAGGGCAATGGCTTTGAATATATCGGCACCACTACGAATGCCACTGTCAAAAAGAATCGGGTAGTCATCACCCAAGGCTTGGCGAATGTCGGGTAGTACCGTCAAGCTTGCGGGTACGCCATCCAGGGCTCTGCCGCCATGGTTTGACACGACGATCCCTGCGATGCCTAGATCTTTTAGGTAAGTAGCATCTTCAGTGCTCATAATGCCTTTTGCCCATACCGGGACATGGCTGATCGCAATGATTTTCTTAAGCAGCTCGAGTGAAACAGCCTTTTGAACATGCTGCTGGAAAATGCCGGCTGCTCCAGCGCTTTGAACGCCGTTATTTGGGTAGTCACTTAGGTTGACTGGCTGTAATTCTTTCGGCATTTGAAAGCCGGATCGTAGTGTTTGGTGGCTGGGTGCTTGTAGTGGTGTGTCCAGTGTTAGCATAATGGCCTGATAACCGCTTAGTAATGCTCGTTGAAGCAAGTGTAGCGTTGCCTCTTCACTGTCTTGTGCATAGAGTTGAAACCAGCGAATTGCGCCTGGCTCACTTGGGGCGGTTTCCTCTAGTTTAACGCTGGCTAAGGTGCTAGAGATTAAACCAATACCCATGGCATCGGCGGCATGCGCAGTGGCTAGCTCGCCATCCGGGTGTACGAGTTTTTGATAGGCGACTGGTGCGAGCATAAAAGGCACGCTCAAGTCTGCTTCAGCAAATTTGATATCTGTCTTACTAGTACTCATGTCTTGCAGCAGACGAGGCTGCAATGCAAGTTGTTCGAAGGCGCTGCGATTGCGGCGAAGACTTAGGTCTTTCCCACTACCGTTGGCAATATAGTTGAATCGGTCTTTGGCAATAAAGCGTTCAGCCAAGCTCTCGTAGTCCTGAGCGCAACAGACCTCCGCGGGAATATGATCCAAGGGGGCGAGTATCGTTGTTTCCTGCATCGCTATATATTCTCTTGATGATAAAAAGGGGAAAAGTGGGTGGCAGTTCCACCCACTTTTTAGTGCAAGAGGCTATAGACTAAAGTCAAGCGTCACGCGTGCGTTGCGACGGTCGCCGATGTAATTAAAGGCGCCGGATCGGTAAGCGGCCAAGTAATAATCGGTATCGAAGATGTTGCCGACATTAAGACGCAGGCTTAGGTCCTGGCTATGCTTGTAAGTCGCGAAGGCATCAAAGACTGTGTAACCTGGAATACCTCTTTCTTCATTCGCTGCGGTATCAGGTTGGCCGACAAAACGCTCGTCTTCATAAGTGGCTGTACCACCTATCGCCCATTGTGGCGTAGCCTGATATTTCACATGTAGCGAAGCAGAGGTATATGCAAAGTTTGCTAGGGTTTTTCCTTCATCCTCTTCGTTAATGGATTCCAATACTTCGGCATCCATCACAGCAATACCTGCAGACATACTGATTTTGTCAGTGATATTCCCCGTTAAGCCAAGTTCGATACCTTCTACTCGGTTCTTGCCTGTGTTCAGTGAGCCCAGCGTGCTATAGCTATCGCCAGAGGGGCTCTCCATCACATCATTTTTTGTGATGCGGAATAGCGCGGCTGTCGCAAGTAACTTGCCATCGTTTAATTGCCACTTCGTTCCAACCTCAATGCTTTGTGTTTTCTCCGGGTCACCTAATTGAGGGTCGCTGGCATCGACACAGATACCACCATAGCCACAGCTAGTGCCTACATCCGACTCACCACCATTCAAGTTGGTTGCAGTCGAGAAGCTGGCATAGACGTTTGCATTGTCCATAAACTGATAGCTGGCACCGATATGGCCGTTCCAATAGCCACCGTCGTCAGCAAATTCAGTCCACTCACTTTCTAAGGGGCCGCTTCGGCCATCCGGGTCATAGTTTGCGAAGGTGCTGTAGTCGTAATAGTCGTAACGAACGCCACCAAAGGCTGTCCAATTATCACTTAACTCGACGGTATCCATGAAATAGAGCGCAAGGGTTTCAACATTCCAATCTGAGTCTTTATCACCTTGGGCAATATCTCGTTGAATCAATGTATTGAGGTCTGTCGCGGTATTACCATTTTCGTCTGACCAACAATAGCCTTCCCCAACACCACGTCGACCTGAAGTGAAGCAGTTTGAGGCTCCTTCAGAAGTGTAGCTATAGACGCCGTTGATAACCGTTTGGTCGGTATATTCGACACCAATCACGATGTCATGAACTGTCTCGCCGAGTTCTTTTGTAGTCAGAAAATTAAATTGATTGGCAAAATAATCAACGTCTTGCCAGCCTTGATGAGTACTTAACGAAGCAGTTTCAAAGCCATTGGTATCATTCGTAGCATCATCAAGTGTTGGGTAAGCTGTTGTACCTCGGGCTCCTGTCGCAACATAACCATTCTCGGTAATACCGTAGCGAGTCAGATTCACAATGCTCGAAGTTGGGCTAAATTCATAACCAACACGCAGCGTTGCAGTACTGGTTTCAGATTTCAGAAAGTCCTCATCTTGCACATAAGAAGGGATATCTTTAACAGGTTTGCCGGTATCACCATCTATGTAGGTACCTAAGTCCGGGCTATCTTCGCCTCGGAAATGATAGACATCCGCAACGATTTCTAGCTGATCTGTTACCTGGTGAGATAGTGAGATTGCTGCACCTGCGCGATTTCGGTCAGCCGGGTCACGGTCGGGAACATTTTCACCTGACTTAAGCAGGTTAACACGTAGGGCAGTGTCATAATCAATGACCTGGTTGATATCAGCCGTGACGCGGTGGTGCCAATCGGTGCCGATACCGATAGAGCCTTTCGCAAAGTCATACTCGGTGCTTGCACGTTTGGTTGCCGAGTTCACCGCTCCACCTGTTGTGCCGCGCCCTGCAAAGCTCGCGCTAGGGCCTTTACTGATTTCAACTTGCTCAACAGCGAAACTTTCACGAATGGTCATGCCCGGGTCGCGTAAGCCGTCGACGAAGACATCACTGCGCGCTTCATGACCACGAATAACATAGCGGTCACCAAAGGCATTTCCGTTTTCGCCTGTTCCCAGGGTAATGCCAGGCTGACCATCCAAAATAGTGCGCAAGTCACTACGGCCAGACTCGGCGACCTGTGTAGTCGTCACAACATTTATTGTTGCCGGAGTTTCAGCCAGTGTTCTTGTTCGGCGAGGGTCAGAAAGGCGTTCCGCTAGGTAAGGGGAACCTGGTGTCGCATAAGGGTTTGTGTCGGGTGTGACAGACTCTTCAATTTTAAGCTTATCAAGCTTGATGCTTTCTGGAGTGGGCTCTTCAGCGCTTGCCATACCCGTCATTAGAGCACCGGATATCGCCAGGGCTAATGTTCCAGAAGAACGAGTCGTAGAAAAAGTTTTCGGGTTTTGTGTAGTGTGGTTTGTTTCCGAGTCTCGGGCCGGATTATTAATGTTGTGAGACATGATACTTCCTTAAAAAAGCGTGTTGGATGAGTTGAGTGAAAATTCAATCGGCAAGGTAAGGTCGAGACCGTCCTTGCTCAATTCTTCTGGTATCGCTGGAAAGGGGGTAGCTCGTAGCAGCATGTCTAGAGCTTCCTGATCCAGGCGAGGGTCTCCCGAACTTTTTGTAATCCTTGGTCGTTTTAGACGACCATTTGTTTTTAGATAAAAATTAACGTGAACAGTGCCGGTCACACCTGCTCGACGGGCGCTTCGTGGGTAGCGTTTGTGGCGCGCAGCATGGGCGAGAATACGAGAAAGATAAGTTTGCTGAATAGCTGGTTTACCTCCTGTCGTAGTGCTTTTCCCTGTTCCCGTTGCTTTGATAGTTGCTCGACTGTTTTGTTTACTATCAAATATGTCTTCCTGAGTTTTGCTGTCTTCAGCCTGCTTTGTTTCTGCTTGCTTAGTTTCTGGTTGAGTCGTTTCTAGCTTTTTAGCCACCTGCTCAGGAGCAGGAAGCTCGGCTGGCAGATCTGTTTGCTTCTTCTCCATATCAATTGTTTCGACGGGTGTGGGTTCTTCTATTGTTTCTTCTATTGCTTCAAGCGCTGGTTCGATTTCTGCGACTTCGTCTGGTGTTTGGGTTTCTTTGATATCGACAAGCTCTTCTTGAACTTGCTCGTTGGGTGCTTCTTCACTTGAGGCCGCGGCACTGGTATCCACAAAGCTTCCTGCCAGACCCAGGCCTGCTATTAAGCCGTCTTCACCTGCTTGTTGAGCTCCGCTTATGGCAATAGTAGAGGGCAAGCTATAGATGCTATAAGCTAGTGCCAGGGAAAAGTGGAGCGCGATCGCAAAGAGACTTGCTGTTGTTATGTGAGCACTTTTGATCTTCATGGCTGAATCGTCTGAATGCTCAGGCTTTCCATGCCGTAAGTTCGTGCCAGCTTTAGCACCGGGTCTAATGCAGAAGCGGGAAGCTGGCGGTGAATGCGTATACTCAGTTCTGTGATCGTCTGATCAGAAAACACTTTGCTAAGTTCGTCATTAACTTGCTCACCTTCCAGTAAGTATTCTCCATTTGCATGAATTTCCAGTACCAGCGTCTTCGCGTCCACTTTCTGATCATTTTGTGAATTGGGCAATTCCAGGCTCTTGCTTGGCGATTTAATCTGACCGGCCACCATAAAGAAGATCAATAACAAGAAGACGATATTGATCGCAGGGACCATATTACCGTCCAGGTTAAGGCTATTGTTATTGGACGCTTCGATATGAATAAGCTTCATCGCGATACCGACTCGGCAAGGTTGAGATTGCTCACGCCCTGAGCACGGCAAAAATCAAGAACAGACACCAAACTTTGGATATCAACTTGGCTGAGTGCCGCAACAATAAGAGAGCTCTGCTGCATCGCAATATCCTTTAAGCCCTCGCTGAGAGCTGCATCGCTAAGTGAGTATTGGGTGCCATTTAATTCGAGCAAATTCCTATCGAGAATCAACAGGCGGTTTTGTTCTGCACTTGAGTGCGCGCCCTGAGATAACTGCCCAAGTTCAATTTGCCGAAATTGACTGAAGCTAGAGGTGAGCATAAAGAACAGCAGCAGGATAAACACCACATCAATGAGTGGGGTTAGGCTGACGAGGTTCTTAGGTTTTGTTTGAACCTTAAGCAACATGAAGAGTCTCGTTCACCATCTTGGTAGGGCTGTCGTTGGTAGGGGTGTTGTTCGCAGAGAACTTAGTGAAGACACGACTTACCGAGTCATTGATGTGATGGGCAACACGCTCGGCTCGACGGTCAAACCAGGCATAAGCTGCCGCAACGGGGATAGCGACGGCTAAGCCAGCGGCTGTGGTGAGCAAGGCTTGCCAGATACCGCCTGAGAGTACAGCGGGGTCGACATTGGATCCGGCTGACTGCATTTGCTGAAAGGCCTCAATCATACCAAGCACGGTTCCCATCAAACCTAGTAATGGGCTTAAGGTGGCAATGACTTCCAATGGCTTCAGCAATCCGCGCAAGTCCATGATGATTTGATTGGCTTGGCGTGTCAGCTCTCGCTCAAGAATGTTTTGATCTTCGTTGGCTAGGTGACCATCCATGGCATGAAGAACTAGCTTTGGAATGGCTTGCTTATTGTCTAAGGTATTGAGTGCCTCGTCATAACGGCCTTGTTCCCATGCGGACAAGCTGGCTTCCCACTCTGCACTTTGTTCGACCTTCGCCGAAAAGTACTGCCAACATTTCAACAAAACGATAGACAGGGATATTACCGAAAGGGCAAGAAGAATCCAGACGACTGGGCCACCGATATTCAATAGTTCAATCAGAGGGTCAAGCATATTAGCGTTCAAGTTACTTGCTTGGTTGGGAGTAATTTCGGCTTGCATGTGGGGGGATTCCAAATAAATCATTATTAATAATGCAAATGATAATGATTATCATGAAGCATTGCAATAGAGGTGTTATGACGGGAGAATTATCTGCTGAGGAGCCCCTCGTTGGTCGGCAGGGGGCTCCATGCCCAAATATCAAAAGTTGAATTGTTGTAGTGTTTGTTTAGAATGCTGGCATGACTAAACCCTTGCGTGCTTTATTTCACTACTTCCTGGCCCTTACGATGCTCTTTGCATCGAGCTTTGCCATGTTCCATGCAAGTGAACATCTTCGTTTGGATAATCCCGCGAAGCACGTGGAGAGCAGCTTTGCACCTTACCTGCTAAGTCATGACGATCATGTTCATCATCAGCATTCCAGTGGTTCTCAAGACCATGAGGAGCTTGCTACTGAGCATGCATTTGAGTCTTTGTGTGAAGCTTGTCTGATTGTTTCTTCCCTTACTGGCTGTGTACCGAGTGATGTCTTTTCCGGTTTAGTCTCTGTAGGCCTTAGCTATAAACGGCCCGGTCAGCAGGATGAATCAAACCATACACACCTTAGCTTTCTCGCTAGAGCGCCACCTTTTAAGGCTTAGTTTTTATTTCTAAAGTCTTATTATTTTATTGTGCGTCAGCACAGCGTTTTAATGTGGAGTTATGTATGAAGAACTACCTGGTTCAGTGTTTATTTGTTTGTTTAGTTATTTCCCTTTCTAGTCGTGTAGCGATTGCCTTTGAAGAAGAGCATGAAGCCCATGAACATGGTCATGCAACATTGACGGTGGTTCAGGAAAAGGACGAGTTGCAGATGGTGTTTAAGTCACCTGCGATGAATATTGTTGGTTTTGAACACCAGCCTAATACCGCTGAACAGAAGGCAAAAGTCGAAGCAGCTGAGGGCATTCTTAAAGATGCTAAGCGCTTATTTCAATTGAGCTCGAGTGCTGGTTGCGAATTGGAGCATGTAACGGTTTCTTCTGCGCTATTGTCAGGAGCGCATAAGGGGCATTATGACGAGCATCATGAGGACCACGATGACGAGCATCACGATGAACATGATGATCACCACGAAGCATCACATAGTGAGTTTGAAGCTGAGTATCATTTCGAGTGTAAAAATATCGCGGCACTGAAAGATGTAAAGGTTAGCTTGTTTGAACTCTTCAATTCTCTTCAGGAGGTTGAAGCACAGGTTATTTCAAGCGCAGGTCAGAGCTTACAGGAGCTTGATCACCGTAAAACGAGTATTACGTTCTAATATGGATGCTAAACAAGTACTGTTGAAAGTAGACAACTTACGCTTCCGCTGGCCTTCGGGCCAGCGGGATGTTCTCGATATCCCCAAGTTTGAAGTGCTTAGTGGCGAAGGTGTCTTTATTAAAGGGGAGAGTGGTACAGGGAAGACGACCTTGTTAAGCCTTATAGGTGGGATCAACCTACCTGATGCGGGTTGTATCGAGGTTTTGGGGACGGATATTAGCAAGCTGCGTCAGAGCCGGCGAGACCACTTCAGAGCTGATCATATAGGCTTTATCTTTCAGCTTTTTAACCTGATTCCTTATATGTCGGTAATTGAAAATATCACACTGGCATGTAAATTTTCTAAGTTGCGTACTCAACGAGTATTAGCAAAGTCGGGCAGCCTGGAAGAGGAAGCTTATCGCTTGTTATCGCAGCTTCAGCTAAATGATCGCTCCATGCTGACACGAAAAGTATCTGATTTGAGCGTTGGCCAACAGCAGCGTGTCGCCGCCGCCCGGGCCTTGATTGGCTCGCCGGAACTCATTATTGCCGATGAGCCGACCTCTGCATTGGATGCCGATACACGTGAACACTTTATTCAGTTACTACTAGAAGAGTGTAAGCAAAGTGGTGCGACCATATTGTTTGTTAGCCACGATGCTGGCCTGGAAGCCGCTTTTGATCGCAGTATTCAGTTAGGCGAACTCAACCGCGCTTGCGAACAGTCTTCAAATAAAGGGCAGGAGGCCGTGTTATGAATTGGGCACTGCTGATGAAGCTAACGCTGAAAAGTATCCTCAACCGGAAATTTACCAGTGGCTTAACCTTGTTTAGTATTTGTATCAGCGTTTTTCTATTACTGAGTGTCGATACGGTGCGTAAAGAGGCTAAGCATAGTTTTACCAATACGATTTCAGGCACAGACTTATTAGTCGGCGCGAGAAGTGGTTCGGTGCAGTTGTTATTGTATTCCGTTTTTTGTATTGGCAATGCAACCAACAATATCGGCTGGGATAGTTATCAAAAAATCTCTTCACACAAGTCGGTTGCCTGGGCTATTCCAATTTCACTTGGGGACTCTCACAAAGGCTATAGAGTGATGGGCACCACGCAGGATTATTTCAAACACTACCGCTTTGCTGATGACAGAGGGCTGGACTTCGAGCAAGGGAAGCACTTTGACGGGGTTTATGATGCGGTGATTGGTGCTGAGATTGCGGAAAGCTTAGGCTATAAAATTGGTGATCAGCTGACCTTGGCGCACGGTGTTAACGATACCGGGTTCTCCCGGCATGATGATAAACCTTTTATACTAACTGGCATACTTGCCCGCACAGGCACGCCTGTTGATCGAACGATTCATGTTAGTTTGGAAGGTATTGAAGCATTACATATTGATTGGCAGTCGGGTACACAATCTCGGAACAAGGTCACTGCAGAACAAACGCTAGAAATGGATCTTCAACCAAAACAAATCACGGCATTTATGCTGGGCTTAAAGTCGAAAATGGAAATTTTCCGTATCCAGCGAGCGATAAACAAATACAAAAAAGAACCCTTATTAGCTGTATTGCCAGGCCTTGCTTTGGGGGAATTGTGGCAGTTAATTGGTGTGGCCGAAAAGGCTTTGCTGATTATTGCAGTCTTCGTTTTATTGAATAGCTTCGTTGGCTTATTAACGGGTATTCTTAGCAGTTTAAATGAACGTCGGCGCGAAATTGCGATTCTCCGTTCTTTAGGTTGCCGGCCGAACCAGATATTTGTACTGCTGGCCTCAGAGTCCTTGCTGTTTGCAGTGCTTGGGTGTGCGCTAGGGTTGGCGGTATTTTTCGGTGCTGTATTGATGAGTCAATCTTTATTGCAAGGCTATGGCTTAACGATATCGCTGACTAGCTTCGGTTCTGAGCAGCTTGCCTTGGTGGCAGCGGTCGTCGGTATGAGTTTGTTAATCGGCTGTATACCGGGCTATCGAGCCTATAAACAATCTTTAGCTGACGGCATGTCGATCAAACTTTAGGAGAAAGTAAATGAAGCTACTAAGAGTGCTTTTAGTTGTGTTGCTTGTTGTCTCTCCGCTTGCTTTTGCAATAGGGAAAGACACGTATAAAGAGATATCCTGGGATGATTTAATGCCCGAAGGTTGGGAGCCTCCGGTGCCACAAGAGCAGGAGTTTTTCGAAGGAGAGTCTTTCGAAAGCGGCGCCTTTGAAGGTGAGTCATTCGAGGGGCAGGCTTACGATGGGGACCTAAACCCAATACCTGCTCAGGTTCAGGAGCCTGCACCAGTCGTGAAATCTCTTGATCAACAGAAACTCAAGATTCCGGGTTATATTATTCCTCTCAAATTCACCGCTGACTCGGTGTCGGAATTCTTGCTGGTACCCTATGTAGGAGCTTGCATTCATGTACCGCCGCCTCCTGAAAATCAGATCGTTTATGTGACTTTAAAAGAGCCCTTAATGACTAGTGAATTTTGGACGCCTGTCTGGGTAAGTGGGGTAATGAAGGCGAAGTTGTCGATGACTGAATTTGCGACTGCGGGCTACCACATGACTGATGCCATCACCGAGGTTTATGAGTATTAAATAGATATTTAGGCCCAGAGTAAGAACGCCAGTTTTTACTCCGGGCGGTATGGCACTTACTTAAACTGAATTTCACTTTTTTACAGTGGGTGCCTAGAAAAACATTATTCCTCTGTGCAGCAAAGCGCTCTGTGCCCTCTGTGGTTAAGGGCCTTAATCTTGAAGATCAAGACACCAAAAATGAATCCACCACAAAGGACACAGAGCGGCCGATGGTCTGCACGGAGAAAACCAAAAGAAGGGCCCTTAAATGAATGGCTCTTATTTAATCTGAATTGCACCCTATAGATAAACATGTATTCAGATTGAAAATATGCTTAAGCAAGTGCCGTTCTACTCTGACTCCAAATAAACTGACACAAAATTGTCACATTTAGTTGAGAGACTCACCTTCTCTTTTGAACTAGGTGACCCTCTTGTTTTCAGATCGACGAATTCGTACATCGTTAATCGCTATTGTTGCAGACTTGATATTAACGGCCATCAAGTTAGTAACATCGTGGATAACAGGCAGTACAGCGCTACTTGCTGACGCTTATCACTCCCTGTCTGATATTTTGGTCTCGCTTACCTTACTTTGTGGCATCTGTATTCGCGTTTCTGTCGAGAAAGGGCGCTTATCCATTTCTGAAGAAAAAGCGCATCAGCTGGAATCTATTCTGGCGATCATAATGTCCTGCTTGATTCTTTACGTTCCGGTAGAAATTATTCAGGAAATAAAATCCCAAGAGGCAGAAGATTTACAACATTTATGGGTTGGCATCGTAGGTATATTGTTATGTATAGCGATTGCTTGGTTAATGTCTCGTTTAAAAACCTGGGTAGGTAAAGAAACTAACTCCATGGCTCTGGTGGCGGATGGTTATCATAGTCAACTCGATGTATTTTCTTCAATTGCGGTCTTGCTTTCATTGATAGGTACAATGATAGGTATCTACCTCGATGAGATTGTCGCAGTGATTATTGCTGTGATGGTTACGATAGCCGGCCTTGAGCTTTTGATTTCGGGTATTAAGAGTTTGCTTACCGGTGCAGAGCTGAAGCAAGTATCGTTGATGGATAAACTGATGGATATGCCGTCGGTTCAGCACCTCCAGCATCATTCTAAACAGCTTAGAAAACCTGCAAACCTGGCGATATTTGCTGCATTGCTGGGCACTGCATATTTACTGAGTGGCTTTCGTATAGTGCCTCACGGGCACGTTGCCTATGGCCACCTCCTGCATCATTTTGATAATGAGCACTTGTCTCCAGGTTTATACTATAAGGCTCCTTGGCCGCTTGGAGGGCTAGTCATTCTTCAAGACCGTAATATTTTGAGTGTTGATACCGATAGTGCCCGTAAGAATATAGAGCAAGAAAGTTCTGTTGCCAGCGGTCTGTGGCAAAACAAAATTGATGGAAAAAGTCCTCAGGTGAAAGGCGAAGGAGAGTTCTTCCTAAGCCGTGATGAAAACCTGGTCGATATTAATCTAAAGCTGCACTTCTCGCTGGAACCTTACCATCAGTTGTTGCTCGATCCGGCAGTTCAAAAGGATATCCTTGGCGGCTATGCAGAATCTGCTTTGCTTACGCTTGCGGCAGAGAACGAGTACCTGACTTTACTTAATGGGCCGAGAAAGCCTTTAGAGAGTCGACTAAATAAGCTGATACGTGAAGACCTATCTGCTTCCGGTTTGGAGCTTCGTTACATTCGCTCTCATATCCAATCTATTAAAGCTCCTCCTAGTGTCGTCGATTCGCACTGGAAAAGATTCAATGCTTATCAAAAGATGCTAAAGGCTAAATTGAGTGCTGACTCCAAAAGCCAGGAAGATTTGGCGAATGCCAATGCAAAAGCCTTAGGAGAAGTTAATCGGGCTCAAGCAACGAAGGCAGAACAAATAGAGCGTGCCGAGGGAGATATCAATCGATACTTGCCTTTGCAAAGTTTATTTCAGAGCCAAACCGAAGCGCTTCATTATCAGAGCCGTCAAAATAACTTAGCAAAACAAGTTCAGGGTAAACAACTTACTGTGATAGACCCAAAGATTTCCAATCAGCAGCTTCGATTATGGTTACCGCAAAACGATCGTCGCTAACTTTCTAATACATGAGGTTAAGAGTGTGAAAAGAGTTTCCTGGATTCTTGGAGTCCTGATAATCATGGGCTACCTGCTGACGACTTGTCTGGTAGTGGTGAAAGAAAATGAAGCTGCCGTCATTATGCAGTTTGGGAAACCTGTTCGCACCATCACTCAAGCAGGGCTAAAGGTTAAATTGCCTGCGCCTATTCAGACCAAGGTATTTATGGATAAGCGAATGCAGTTACTTAAGCTACCTGCATCTGAATATGTGACAAGCGATCGTCGAAATTTAGTGATTCAGAGCTTCGCTTTATGGCGAATTTCAAAGCCTGAGCTTTTTCTGGGTAGTTTGCGTAATCTCGAAGTCGCACAATCGAGGCTGACCGATCTGGTGACGTCTAATATTGGTGCTGCAATAGGTCATGCGACCTTGAGTGGCATATTCTCTACAAGGCCTGACAAATCCAGTTTGCGAAGCATATTTGAGGAAATTACTGCAAATAGTGCTCCGGTTGCCTTACAGGATTACGGTATTGAAGTGCTTGCTATTCGCCCGAACCGTTTTGGTTTCCCTAGGCAAAATGTTCAGGCTATCTATGACCGTATGATTGCAGAGCAAAAACGTATTGCTGCTCGCTATCGTGCCGAAGGTACTGAAGAGGCTGAAAAAATTAAGGCTGAATCTGAACGAGAGGTACGTGAGCTTTTGGCTAAAGCGCATCGAGAGTCGCAAACCATGTTGGGTGAAGGGGAAGCCAGAGCAACCGAAATATTTACCGAGGCTTATGCCCAAGACCCGGAATACTACCAGTTTCGAAAAAGCATGGATTTATACAAAGACATGATGGGCAACGATACGACCTTGGTTCTATCTAGTGAGTCACCACTCGTTCAGCGCTTGTTGGAGAGCCCCGGAGCGTCAGATGCATATGCTAAGTGATTTAAGAAATATACTCGCGTCAAATAAGCATGTCTTGTGGGTGATCTTTTTAGGGCTCTTGCCTTTGATATATCTCTTAAGTGGCTTTTACTCTGTTGGTCCTGAGCAGCGTGGAATATTATTGCGATTCGGAAAGATAGTCGACGATCAGGTCTTGCCTGGCATGCATTATCATTTACCTTGGCCCATGGAGACGGTAGAGAAGATACAGGCGACTTCGGTACGCTCAATGGAACTGAACATGGTGGAGGAAACATCGGCGCCAATTCAGCGGGAACTGACAACGGGTGATCAGAACTTATTGGAGGTCAGTCTGATACTTCAATATACCATAGAGGAGCCTGGCATCTTTCGTACGCAGGCGCTCGACCCTGAAGCGCTGCTATTTGAAGTATCATCCGCTGAGGTGATCCAATATATCGCCAGCAAACCAATTAACGACTTGTTAACAACGGGTCGAATTCAATTTCAAAGCTATCTAAAGAACTCCATTCAACAGCAGGCACGGGACTTGAATTTAGGTATCAGGTTGACTGCGATCCAAATTAAAAAGCTGAAGCCTCCCGGTTCTATTAAAAAGAATTTTGATCAAGCAACGATCGCGAGAACGGAAAAAAGAAAAAGAGTTCAGGAGCAGAAAAGCATAAGAAACTCTAGAATGGCTCAAGCGCGAGGTGAGGCCAATGCCTTGCATCAATCTGCCAAAGCGACAATCGAAGAAGAAATACAGAAAGCCGAAGGTGCCAGTGCCAGCTTTATTAGTAATCTGAACGAATACCGCAAGAACCCAGACTGGGTGATGCAGCAATCTCGCTTAATAACGCTTAAGTCTCTATTAAGTGAATCTCGACTAATTGTGGTGCCCGCGTTATAGCGCTATAACGCAAGTGGCGCGGTGCGTTTTTATGTGGTTTTTCTGCTCTATATTGATGAAACCGTATTTTTTAATTCACATAAATGTCACTAAACTTTCACTTCCGCTCTGCAAACTTTCGCATGCAAAAAACATCTATTCTAAGATTTTTTATTTGAGGAAGAGTTACGATGAGTGTGAGTTCTAAGTTTACAAAAAGACCTTTAGTGTCGGCCATTTTTCTTGCAACCTTAGCGCTAGCAGGCTGTGAAGATGGTGATGATGGTGAGGCGGGTGCTGCAGGTGCAGCTGGTGTAGCAGGTGTTGATGGAACGAATGGTACTGATGGTACTAACGGTACAGATGGCGCTGATGGTGCAGACGGTAGCGATGGTATTTCTAACTATATTCCTATGGGGCTAAAGCGCTATGCAACAGCGCCAGTTGGTGCAGAATTCACCGGTATGTTCTTAAATACTGATGGCACATTATTCTTAAACGTACAGCACCCAAGTTCTTCAAATACAACTGCTGACGCAGACGGCAAGATTTTTGACAAGGGCACTGTAGGTGTTGTTGTTGGTGAAGACTTCAATAACTTCCCGGCTAACTTTGCTGCCTTGGATGCGCCAATTGCAACTGCTGATAAAGAAGTGGTTATGACAGCAACAGGTCGTTAGCAAGTTCTTGCTCAGCAAGAAGATACTTTGGTCGATGGCAATGAGATGGGTGATATTCTTGCTGCCGATGGCACGACTCTGATTAAGAGCTCTAATGACCCGGATTTTAACGGTGTTATCTCTGACGGTGGTACAGGCTTCTACCTATACACTAACTGGGAAGACCGCCCAGGAAGCATGAGCCGTATGAACCTAAGCAACCTTGGCGCAGGTGAGACGGGTTACCAAAATATATCTCTTGAAGGTATGTTAGATTTCTCTTCAGTTGATGGAACGTGGGTAAACTGCTTCGGTACTGTCAGTCCTTGGGGCACGCCTTTGACAGCAGAAGAGCTTTACTTTGATGACACGGCTGATTGGTTTGATGAATCATATCAATACTTCAGCAACCCTCAATCACTTGCTCAGTACTTGGGTTACCCAACTGACGGTTCTGGTGCATGGCCAAACCCGTACAAGTATGGCTACATTGTTGAAGTCGGTACGTCTAGCACTGCTGCAGACCCAGCGCTTGCAAACGTAGAACTAAATAAACTTGAGCTTCAAGGCCGCTTCTCTCACGAAAACAGCGTAGTGATGCCTGACCAGAAAACAGTATTCTTGAGTGATGACGGAACGGGTGTTGTGTTCTTCAAGTTTGTTGCTGATGCAGCAGGTGATATGAGCTCTGGTACTTTATACGCTGCGAAAGTCACTCAGACGAATGGTGTTAGCGATCCTTCTGAAGCTGCTTTTGCAATTGAGTGGATTGAGCTTGCGCACGGTGCTGAAGCTGATATCGAAGCTGCAATTGCTGAATATGATGTGGGCACACTTGCTAGCCCAAGCTATATTACTGATCAGCAAATCAATGATTGGGCTGAAGCTAAGCTTTCTCAGGATCTAGATGGCAGCGGTTCTGTTGCAGCTGATCCCTTTACTGATGACCGCCCTGCTTTCCTAGAGAGCCGTAAAGCCGCTGTTGCTTTGGGCGCGACGGGTGAGTTCCGTAAGATGGAAGGTGTCGTTATCAACTATGGTCTTGCAGATAACTGGTGGAATGCTGGTGCTGCTGATGGTGATCAGGCTTACATGTATATGGCTATGTCATCATTTGACAAAACAATGGCTGATGATGAAGGTGATATCCAGCTAGACGGCACTCACGGCCCATGCGGTGTGGTATATCGTATGACCTTGAAAGAAAACGCTGGCAACGTAGACGTTGATACTATGGTTCCTGCAATTGTGGGTGGCCCATACTACTCTGATCGTGATGTGAATGAGTGTAGTGTTAACAATATCTCTAACCCGGATAACCTAGCTGTAATGGACGACGGTCGTCTATTGATTGGTGAAGATACTGGGAATCATGAAAACAATGTTATCTGGGTATATGAAGATCCAGCACTGTAGTTTTCATTAAGTTAGTACTCTAAGAGTACTGCAAGGGGAGGGCGAATTGTTGCCCTCCTTTTTTCTCAGACACTAAAGAAATTCTTATGAAATATATTAACCTATTGGCCTTACTTGTTCTGATGAGTGCTTGTAGCAGTGATTCGAATACGAGCAAGAACAACACACAAAATGACCCTGATGCTGAAACAGAGCTATTAGCGAGTCTTAATTTCCCGACAGAGATTAATGAGGGAACATCAGGTCAGCTTCGTGCGACGGAAGATGGCATTACCTATAACAAAGAAGCGATTGTCCCTCCTCAGTGTTATACCAAACATGAAGCAAAGCACAATCCATGTATGGCTTGTCACCAGACACATCCTTTTGGCTCCAGCACAAACTATATGGCCGATGGCGTATTACAGGCAGAATATGCTTTCTCTGATGTTGGGGTGACCAATCATTGGAAGAACTTGTTTGAAGATAAGACTGAAAAGGTTGGTCAGATCTCAGATCAAGAGGTTATTGATTACATTAATACGGATAACTACACGCCTTTAATTGAGCAATTAGAAGCAAGTTCGGATTGGGAAGGCCCTATCCCAAAACTTGTAAATTTACAGCAAGGCGCAGATGCTTTTGACGACGAAGGCATTGCCAAAGACGGCAGCTACTGGGTCGCATTTAATTACAAACCTCAACCTAGCACCTTTTGGCCAACAAATGGCTCTACAGATGACGTAATGGTGCGCTTACCTGAAGAATTCAGAGCGGCTGCCGAGAGTTGTACTAACGATACCAGTGCTTATTCACGAGATACTTATTTAGCTAACCTTGCGATTATGGAAGCGGCGATTAAAAACCTGGATTCAGTATCCTTGCCACAAGTTGATGAGCGCGTATTTTGTACCGACTTGAATAATGATGGTCACCTTGGTGTGATTTACGAAATCGATAGACCCGCTTTCTATGTGGGGCAAGCGTCTGATGTAGCGGTCGTACCAATGCTTTACCCTGAAGGTGTTCAATTCCTTCATACTGTTCGTTATGTAGGCGTGTCAGCTGATGGTGATATAGGTGTGTCACCACGAATGAAGGAAGTGCGTTACATGCGCAAATTCAAATTGTTTGATGAGCCTGATTTGATTTCCATGTATGGCAACGAGCGACAAGAAAAGATTGATGAAATATTGCCGAAGTATATCAATCGTGGTGATCATGGGCTTGATAACAGCTTTGGCTGGATGATTCTGGGCTTCATAGAAAATGCCGACGGTTCAATGCGTAGACAAAGCTATGAAGAACATAACTTCTGCATGGGTTGTCATACCTCGATTGGCAGTACGATAGATCAGACTTTTGCATTTCCACGGAAGGTTACAGGCTCTGAAGGTTGGGGCTATATTAACTTGAAGGGCATGAAAGATGCGCCGGTAATGGGTGATACCGAAGGTGAAATCCTGGACTACCTAAAGCGAGTTGGTGGTGGTGATGAGTTTCGTGAGAACGGTGAAATGCTAGAGAAATGGTTTAATGAAGATGGAACAGTTAAGGAAGAAGAGGTGGTTGCCGCCGATGTATATGAGCTGCTAACGCCTTCTGTTCGTCGAGCACTTGATTTAAACAAAGCCTACATGACCATTGTTGCTGACCAGGACTTTATCCATGGTCGAGACGCGAACATTACGCCGGTGACAAATGTTTATAAGGAAGTGGATCCGGATACTGCGCCGACGCTACCAGCAGATAAACAGCGTATGAAAGATATTCGTTTGCAGTGGTAAGTGGCATATGAAATGAGAAGGGGGCTTAATATAAGTCCCCTTCTGCGTTTTGGTATTTCCTTTTTAGTGTTTGCCCTTTAACGTGTGACAAACTCTGGGCCAGCGCCCATGCTCCAAATAATGACGGTGCCGATTAATGTTGTCACCAGATAAACCAGAGAAACTGTTAATATCGCACCGACAAAGAAGAAGGCTTGATCCTGGGATATCTTCAGTACATGAGGTAAACCGTCATACATCAGGTAAGCTGCATAACCCGCTGCTGCGAGGAAAATAGCAGCATTCACCCAAGGCTCTGGGTACAGTGGTGCTAAACCAGCTAGGAACAGAGGCGTGCAGGAGTAAGCGACGAGTGCTATTCCGTTCGCGGCAAACTCATCATGGCCACTGCCATAGTTGCGAGACATCCAGTCAATCATAAAGCCAATAAAGTAAATGCCCGCGACCATGGCGACATAAGTCAAAATACTGAGCGTCATTGCACTCGATTGAGAAAGGTAAACTAACTGACCTTCACCCACTTGCCAACCATATTGAGTGGTTGAAATGTAGGCGCATACTGGGGCAATCAAGGCGAGAAGGCAGATATAGGCGGCCATCTTAAGCGGGCTTGAATGTTCTTTTCTTATTGATTCCCACTCTTCATCGGGGTGTGTGAACATTCCAGGGACATGACTTAATAACATACGGTAAACCTCTATTGATCATTATTGTTTTTTAGGAGTTACTGCGCTGTCTATTTCTTAGACAGTTTTATTATAGGCCAGTCAGGGTTCAGAAGCTTAGATCTCTTTGCACTTAAAAAACGACGTGTACTTCCCCTTTGTTCTTATGAACTCCGCTTTTGAGTGAGCGTAGGAAGGCTTACACTTTGCGAAACAGATAATCATCCATATAACTTTCACCTCGTTGAATGGAGGCGAAATGCTCGAGTTCCAGGTGCTCGTTTATATTTCTGAGTTCACCTGGCTCTAGGCAGAAGCGACGGGAAAAGCCGTTTTTCTCATGATGGGTGAGGTTAAAGGTGCTCAAAAGTAACTTTCCACCGGGGCGTAACAGTGCGATGAACAGGGGCCAATAATGAGGCGCTGGTTTAAAGTGCGTCATCACGATGTTATCAAACGTCTCTAGCTCGTTTAGTTGTTCTGGGTGATCGAGGTCTAAGGTATAAGTGCTTACTTCTAGGTTTTTCTCTTGTGCGAAGGTGTTCAGTCGATCCAGGGCGACTTCTGATATGTCGGCAGCCGATACAGTAAAGCCTTTCGCGGCTAGGAATAAGGCTGCTGCACCGTCGCCACTGGCAATATCAAGCACACTGCCGGGTAGGAGCTGGTCTAAAGCCTCCTCGATAAAAGCGGGTGCTTTCGCTTGAACCATCGGGCGCTCGCTAAAGCGCTTATTCCAGCGAGCTTGGTCTTCTTTCATGGTCTTCTCTTTCTAGTGAGTAGGCTTGCTAACAAGAATAAAAGGGCTGAGGGTTTAATTCTCGCCCTCAAGTAGCCAGACATATTCAGTGATAGGAAAGGCTGCTGAAAACTTGTCTGAAACCTTCGTGCTATCAAGGGGCCGCAAGTTGTAATGCTGTGCGTAGTGTTGCTGCAACTCTTCTTCGCTAACTGAAAAAGGCGGTCCACCCATTAGGCTCTGATCATACTGATAGCAAACCACTAGCTGAGGCGTTCCAGCAACCAGAGTGTTGAGGTGTGAGGCATATTGCTTGCGCATCTCTACAGGCAAAGCAACTAAACTGCCACGGTCAAACACAGCGTCAACCTGGCCAAGCGCTTCTTTATCGACACTGAAGAAATCACCGACTAGTATGTCTACATTCTCAGCATGATAGCGTTTAATTTGCCCCTGGGTGCTCACTTCTGGCCGAACGCCCATTTCATCGAAAAGTTGTTGTATGGCCAACTCGCTTAACTCGATGCCAACAATCTGAAATCCCTTAGAGGCTAGCCAAGGAATATCGAGAGTTTTCCCACATAAAGGTAAAAGTATTCGTTTACCGGGGGCGAGCTTGAGCAAGTCGAGGTGTTTTACCAAGTTAGGGTTTGCTTCACTTTCATGAAAGCCGATGGTGTTGTTTTTCCAACAATTGAACCAAAAATCGGATTGCATATAGATACCTGGGATGAGCTTAGGAAGGTTAAGTATTTTAACGCTGTCTAGCGCTTAGGCAAGTGTAACTAAGTGTCGACATAAAATGATCTTACTTATTTAGAAGATTCTAAATGCTAATTGGTAGATAATAACACTTTAAAGCTTGCTCCCAGGGCAGGCTGATTCATTGTTAGATTCATGTTGAAACCTAAAAGAGAATATCTATGCCTAATTGCCCGAAGTGCGATTCTGAATACCCTTATGAAGACGGCCCTAGTTTTGTTTGTCCTGAGTGCGCCCATGAATGGCCCATTAATGCTGAAGAAGATGAAGATCGTTTGATTGTAAAAGATTCAAATGGCGCAGTGTTAGCTGATGGCGATAGTGTTACCGTTATTAAAGACCTTAAGATCAAAGGCTCCTCTTCTGTCGTAAAAGTCGGTACCAAGATCAAAAATATTCGCTTGATCGAAAGCTCTGATGATCACAATATTGATTGTAAGGTCCCAGGAATCGGTGCGCTTAAAGTGACACCGAAATACGTTAAAAAAGCTTAGTGTTGATATGTTCTCTTCATAGGGGGAATCGATATTCTCGCGTTCTATCACTTAGAGACTTTGCACTATGAACTTAGCTGAGTTTACGCCTGCTCAGTCACAAGAAGTGATTGGGCTGTTTCGTGATGTCTTTTCTCGGGCTGAGGGAAAGGAAGAGGGTTTGTTAATTGGCGACTTAGTTGCCGACTTGATTGCTAGCACCAACGAAGAAGATTTACTTGGTTTTGTTGCCTCAAAAGATGAAAGGCTTGTCGGCGCGATTTTCTTGAGTCGCTTTTTTCTCCCAAATGACAAGCTTGCTTTTATTCTTTCTCCAGTTGCCGTTGCTACGACCTGTCAAGGGCAGGGGGTAGGTCAATCCTTAATTAACTATGGTATTGAGTCTCTACAATCTCTTGGTGTAGAACTGGTTTTTACTTATGGTGACCCGAATTATTATTCTAAAGTAGGCTTTGAGCCGATTAGTGAGAACGTGGTCAAGGCTCCGTTTGAATTGAGTCAGCCAGAAGGGTGGCTGGCACAGTCACTGACAGCTTGTTCGATCGAAGCAATAGATGGCCGTTCCAGAAGTGTTAAGGCTTTGGCCAAAGCTGAGTATTGGTAAACGCGAGTATGTGCTGTGCTAAGAGTGTGTACAGTTCAAAAAAGGCAGCTTTCGAGCTGCCTTTTTTAATTGAATGGTAATAGGAAAACTATCGTGACTTCCTGTACCACTTAAGCCACTTACGAATGTCTCGGAAGTTGACTTTTCCATCTTTATTTAAGTCATATTGAGCGCAGCTTTGATCTCTACACCCCCAATGATCAATCAAGATTAAAAAGTCGGCAAAGCCCAAAACACCATCCTCATCAAAATCACCCTTTAACGGTGATTTCAAAGCTAGCTCAACAATCACAGGGTCATGATCTGAAGCTCTGTACGGGCTAGCGCTATACAGATCCGCTACTTGAGTATCACTCTTATATTCAGTGTTGTAATCAAGAACACGAGGCTCATCGGTATTGATATGCCACTCAGTGACTCCGCTTACCTGTGAGCTTAAGCTGTCACTCGCTAAAGCATGGTCAAGTGAACCTGCCTGCCCATAAAACACGTAAGAATAGGCTTTATCACCTACAAAGTGTTCAAACAAATCAACATAACCAGCCTCTTTGATGACAGAAACGGGGTCTTCTTTAGCATATGCATTTAAATCACCAATGATCAGAAAATCACTATCGCGACTATTGCTTGGATCAGAATTCAAGTAATCGACTAATGCTGTCGCGGCACTTGTACGTGTTAAGTTACAGTTGCCTTGGCCATCATTCATGTCAGGATCACCCAATTCGTCACAATCACTTCCTTTTGATTTTAAATGATTGACTGCAACGGTAAGCTTCTCCTTTGAACCTTTTTCTTTAAAGGTTTGGATTAAGACTGGTCGATTCTTATCATCATTAAACCTCGAATCTACCGAGCTATCCAGAATGACCGTTTGTTTTATCGGTTTTACTTGGGTACTTCTATAAATAAGACCAACAGCAATTGCATCCGTACCAATTTGATCGACACCTGGATCAATATAAGCATAATCGCCACCTGCCGCATTAATTGCCGCGACTAAGCTAGCAATCGCACTCTGTTCAGTAAAACCGTCATTTTCTATTTCCATCAAACCGACGATATCAGCATTCATCGCTAGAATAGCATTCACTATCTTATCTTCTTGTCGCTGAAGCTCATCGGCATTGTCAGCGCCACGATCCGTAGAAGAGCCTAAGGGGTCGGTGACAAATAAGAATCAGTTGTCACCGACCCCTTATTTCCTTATTTCCACATAAAGGAGTTTAAGCAATGTCTACCAACCGCCAATTTACTAAACATCAATTCGGCCCAAAAGGCTGGACACCTGAGCGAATCGAGTCTCTTAAAGGTAAGACTTACCTCATCACCGGTGCTAATAGTGGTACCGGTAGAAGTAGATGATGTGCTTGATCTTGCTGAACGAATTCAAGTGTAGTTATTGTTTAGCCGTGTTGGTTAATTCCTTGCCAGCCTGAATAAAGTCATGTAAATTTATTTGTAAGACATATTCTTACGAAGAGGTTTGTTATGGCAGATACCGTTACATTTAGACCTACTGATGATCAAGGCGGTTTTATTGAAGGTCTGATTAGTTCAGGTGATTACTCTAACCAAAGTGAAGTCATTCGCGCGGGCTTGAGACTTCTGCAAGAGCATTACGCTGAATCAAAGCTAGCAGAATTACGCCAGCTTATTAAAGATGGTGAAAATAGTCCCATTATCGAAAATTGGAATGCTGATGATTTTATTCAACGGATGAAGAAAAAGCATAATGCATAAAAACCAAAGCTTTTTTGTACACCAAAAAGCAGATGAAGACTTAGAAGCTATTTTTGATTATAGCCTAGAGAAATTTGGTTTTGCTCGAGCTGCACGTTATATCAAAGATATAGAAATAATGTTTAAGCAATTAGCTTGCAATCCTCAGAAGGGAAATACGTTTGATATCCAACTACCAAGCTGTTTGCATGTAAGAGTTGAGTCACATTTCATTTATTATGCAGAGTGCCAGGGTGGCATTGAAATCTTCAGGGTTCTTCATCAACGCATGGAACCAAGTAAACATCTAATTGATATCCTAGATCGAGATTAAGCTCTTTGCCGCCAATGAATTTGATGTAACTTTTTGAGACATCTAATCGGAATTTTCTTCACTAGTGCCAATGAGTCCGCATTTAAGACCCTGACAACTCAAATAGGGTGCGCCGTGCGCACCGATAAACCCCGCGACTCAAACAAACAGTAATGGGGGGGCGGCCAAAGCAATTTCCCTAACCTGTAGGCAGAGCCTTCCACGGCTCGCAAGCGGGCTAGCACGGGGCAGATTCATGCGAGGGGTTGAACCCTCTGCCTACTAAGACGAGGTATCAAACTCCGCTGGTGCGCACGGCACACCCTATTGATATCGAAGAGTCCGAACTTGGCATATTCGCACTTTATTCGTAGGTCGGGCTTCAGCCCGACGCGGTGCTTACAATACCTATTAACTACCTCATTGGCACCGATCTGTCGGGTTGAAACCCGACCTACAAGGTACGTACTAGGGGCCGAATTTGGCACTTTAACGACTAAGTAATGCGCAGGAGTCGTGCGCTTTAGTCGAACGCAGTGTTCTAATAGCTCAGCTCAAGCGCTGACTTTTACAATTAATATTTATCATTATTTATATCGAGCCAAAAACATATCAACGGTTTCGCGCACTAGTGCTTGTTTTTCAGGTTCAGATAAAACAGGCGCAATTTGAACAACTTGAGGCCAAAAGCAACTTCCCTTTATTAGGTTGTGAAGCTGTGTGAAAGCTAGCTCTGTGTCATGTAAATTTAGGCGCTTATCTTTAGACGCGCTTTCTAACCATAGCGTCAGCGCGGTGTCTTCATCATCGAACTTTTCAAGTTCTTTTTGTAGGGCCTCCGGCTGGAACAGGAAGTGCCCTAGCGCCACGCGTGCTAAATCGATATATTCTTTGTCGCCCACCAGATTCACTTCTTGCTTTAGTAATGCTGTTAGCTGCTCACCCAAGGGGCTGACGGCATCATAATGAACATCAATTTTC
>NZ_LWEY01001058.1:0-1539 GCF_001634935.1 Oleiphilus sp. HI0043
CACTTTTCTTAATTTCAGTGATTAGATCTAGGTCGACATCAACATCTATTCGGCGCGCATTGAAGGTTCTATTCTTGGGGCGGTCTTTATCTAATATAAGCTCGTAATCGGGAATTCTTTTTGAAAATTTATCTAGCCAATATTGTTTGTCCTCGTTCTCTGAAGATTGACCTGCAAAATCAACAAAAGAGTATGCTTCTTCTAAATCAGCCGAATTTCCCTTTACGGTGCTATTGTAAAAGGCTGACAAATCTGCGATCACGATGCCAAGAGACCAGCCATCACAAATAATATGATGAGCAGTGAATATCAGGTAGTGACAGGTATCCGACTCTTTCAGTAAGCGAACTCTGAATAAAGGGCCATTGACTAGGTCCAGAGGCTCGCGGGCTTCGCTTTCAATAAGTTCTTCAAGAGCTTGTTTTTCAATATTTTCTAAGCCGCATTGAATTTCCTGATAGTCGAATACTCTAAAGCTTGTGCCATCTTCAGAAAAACTGGCTCTGAGAGCATCATGCCTTGCAACGGTTAGCTCAAGTGCATTGATGAGAGCAGGCACTCTGAGCTCTCCTTTAAACTTTAAGGTAAAGGATTCGTTAAAAGCACTTGAAGCCTTTGGATCCATCAGGACAGACGACCATATTTCAAGTTGTGCTGCCGTGGACGGAACCGATTTTATCAGGGTCGGTTTTTGATCAGCAAAGGGGTCGAAATCTACCGAAACAGATTGTATGGTCTTGATTTGGCTGGTCATTAGTTTTGCTCTAGCATTCTGTATTTTCCAGGTTGTTCAGGGTCCTTTATGAACCATGCTGGCTTTCCTTGGGAATCTTTTCCTAATCTAGCTCCTGGAACTGGCGGAGTGTTTTGCAATGGCGCCGTTTCTTCAGTGTTTTGGGTGTTCGTGTTTTTGCTAGGATCGAGCTCGGGAAAGAATCCTAACGACAGCATTTCGTCGACGGCTTCCTCAAAAGCTTTAATGATTGCAGCGATATCTTCATCACTATGAGCTGTGGTAAGGAAACATGGGCGTGCATCCCATATATGGATTCCTTTTTCTCTCAACAGCGTAAATATTAGTTCCTCGTAAGCGATATCTTGGGGAATTTTAAAACGGAATAGGGACTGGCAGTTCACGACTTTGATCGGAGCATGTCGTTGGCTTGCGTACAGGTTCATTTGCTCGACCATTGCAGCGGTCTTGTTGCCCAAATCCTGCTGTATGCTAGGCTCGGCTATTAGTTTATCTAATACTGCATTTGCTGCAGCCATCGCGAGTGGGTGGCGTACAAAGGTTCCCGCAAAGTAGGTTACGCCAACTTCGGGCGATGAGTCATCACCATATCGCCATTGGCCACCATCTAAGGCGTCCATATACTTGGACTTGCCTCCAATAACACCAATTGGCATACCTCCACCGATAATCTTACCGTAGGTTGCGATATCTGCTGGAATATCGAAATGGCCTTGAGCTCCTCGTGGTCCGAGGCGGAAACCTGTAATGACTTCATCGAATATAAGGGCCATCTCATTTTGATC
>NZ_LWEY01001059.1:0-311 GCF_001634935.1 Oleiphilus sp. HI0043
TGACGCTGCAACAAAACCTTTAATCAAGACACCGTATCCTCTCTCCACGAAAACACCTTTAAAAATCAGGTCACAAAATAACTATACGAATTTACCCCTCCGCTCAGGATAGTTAGAGTCAATGATCTACTGTGATTTTTCAGGTAGTTTATGAACTACCCAGTATCCCACACTCATCGCGAAGACTAGTACTGCGGTGGCATAAACATACTCTGGTTGAACCTCTTTGTAATCCAGAATAATCACCTTTCGCGCTACCGCCATTAGGGCAGTAGCCATCACAATCTTTACATGAATCACATCATCACGTA
>NZ_LWEY01001060.1:0-202 GCF_001634935.1 Oleiphilus sp. HI0043
AACAGCCGATAAGTCCATATCAGCAATAACTGAACTGACAAAACGAATATCTTCCTTTGTATCCCACTCAAACAAGCCCTTGTGGGGCGCTAGCCCTTGCAGTACAACCTCTCTTACCGTCAGCCCTAAATGATCATGATGCTCCTGCAAAATGACAGCCACCTGCTTTGCGTTGTCCCTTAAGCTGTTCTCCCAGATATCC
>NZ_LWEY01001061.1:0-539 GCF_001634935.1 Oleiphilus sp. HI0043
AAAACACGCCCCCTCGCAATGATCTGCTTTAATCAAACAGGACACTTCAATAAGGAATATAATCCAATTATTGAGGTGTTAAATGACAAAACGAAAGAACAGAAGTTATACAACAGAGTTTAAACAAGAAGCGGTTGCCCTGGTCACCGAGCAAGGCTATAGCGTTCCTAAAGCGGCTGCTTCATTGGGTATTACAGATAAGTTGCTCTACAACTGGAAAGCCAAGTTTGATGCGGAACAATCTGGTACTGGCTTAAATACAGATGAGCGTGCTGAATTGCTTCGGCTCCGAAAGGAAAATAAAGAGCTGAAGATGGAAAAGGAGATTTTAAAAAAGGCCAGCGCCCTCCTGCTGAAGGAAACCAAGTAAGGTTTCAAACCATTCAACAACTTTCCTCAGCATATCCTGTTATCAAACTTTGCAAAGCAATGGGTGTTAGCCGCTCAGCTTATTATGCTTGGCTCAAACGGCCAACTAAATCTATTACGCCAAAGCAGTTACATTTGTATAGCAGAGCTAAAACTATCTTCGAGAAAAG
>NZ_LWEY01001062.1:0-222 GCF_001634935.1 Oleiphilus sp. HI0043
TTCATCAAAAGCTATGCGCCCCCCCAATGAACCGAGGGCGCTAAAGTTGACGTAGAATCGATCAAAGCTGACGCTATCTTGCTGGAACTCATCCTTAGCTTGGAAACCGTGAACGGCTAGAGATAGTGCGTAAGGGTTGAAAACAACTGATTCGATTTGCGTATCCCAGGCTGCAATATCCTTAAGGGAGTTGATGGCCTGCTGCTTAACAATATAAGGTAC
>NZ_LWEY01001063.1:0-2742 GCF_001634935.1 Oleiphilus sp. HI0043
AAGCCTCAAAGCTGGAGACGTCATCACCATTGGCTCTATTGAACTGGAACTAATCGACCCAAAGTCTGTGAATGAACAGAGCAATGCAGGTTCCACGACAAACTACTCTGCGGGTTGGTCTATCTACTCTAGCGCAAGCTGGCTAGACCAAAGCCGTTTTGTCATCAATAAACGCGTCGTTATTGGTCGAGACCCAAGCTGCGACATAACGCTACCTCTGGAACACCTTTCCAGAAAGCACGTAGCATTAGAAGTTAAAAGTGGCCAGCTATACATGGAAGATCTCGACTCCTCCAACGGCACCTTTTTAAATGGTAGACAAGTAAAACAATCAGCTGTTAAAAATGGCGACAAAATCAAGCTGGACGTATTAACCTTCGAAGTAAACGGACCGGCTCACGACCCCAACAAAACGATTATTCGCAGTGCGTCTGACAGCACCCCGCCAAGCACTGAAAAGACATCCAGCTCGCGCTTGTCGACAAAGATAGAACAACCCGAAAAGAAGCCAGTTAAGAAACCGGCACCAAAACAGACAGCAAAACCGAAACCCAAAGCCGCAAAGAAACGATTGGCTTCGAACGGCAAACAAGAATGGATATCGGGAGATAGTAAACCCACGAATAAAAACAAGAGCAGCTCAATGACAGGAATCATCATTGCTTCGATCATTGCTATTGCCGCTATCACTGCATTTATTTACTTTCAGTGATAAGAGCTCGTCATCTATAGAGGGCCTTGAAAGTTGCTATAAATCTTGCTGTAAAGATTGTAGCAACTTCGTCATTGCATCCCGAAGCTCATCCACAACCATTTCATCGTAATCTATTTTGATCCAGCGTTGGTGCTTATCCGAAGGATGAAGCAACCAACAAGCATATTCTAGACTTGAGCAACCGGCGCCAATAAAAGGATCTAACCCGGCAACCTGTAAGCTTGTTGCACTTAGCATCGGGGCACCATCTTGATAGCTCTTTTCCTGAAGGGTCACTCCACCTTTCACCACACCAAGGTGATACACCAAACCTTCTTTTACTCCGTTTTTTTTGATCCTAGAGCCTGTATAGGGATGCGCATTCAAGAGACTATTTATCTGCATGCTTAGCGCTTCAACCGGATCCTGTGTTAAATATAAGGCTTGCAGTGATTTTATATAGCCGTCTCTTTGGGGCAATTCCACCATTTCTATAGACGTTTTGTTTTTTTGTCCTGAGCCCTCAAGGCTTTTCTCTGCCTCTTCAGCTTCTGTTATCAAGCGCAAAGCTTGCTCATAGAACTGCCCCTGACTACCTGAACTAATAACATAGCGTTCAAGCACCTGACGCGCACTGTGAAACTCTTGTTTGCGGATTTTAACCAAACCCTCGAAATAATGAGACTCAAGCGGTTGCGGCACGTCTAACTTACGCATAAGTACTAGCTGACTCGTCGCATGCTCCCAGTTCCCATTTTCCACCGACTCCTTTAAGGCCAACAAAAGACGCTCGACCTCATGCTCTGGCGGCAAACCTGAGCTATTTACAATCCCTACCTGCAAGCATAAAAATAAAAACAAACATAAGTTTCTCATTGATGACCCTGTCAAAGCATACAAGTTTATTGTCACGCATAGATAGCATAGCAAAGATCGAGATCCTTAGTGTCTACCACCAAGCAAATCTTTGTTTTTAACGCAATGAAAAACGGTTCAGGGGACGAGTACAAGAGCAAAAACACTCTCAAGCTTTTGCAAAAGCTGACTAAAGCAGAAAAGATGCAGAGACTAGGAAGTAAGCTAAACTACGAAGCGCATACGAGGCGTGCCTCGTCCAACATAGCGTGTACAACTTTATCAGACATAACCTTATCACTAGGGTCCGAACTGTCACTTTCAGGCCCAACCGTAATAATACTATCGTCTTCTACAAGCTCCTCAATAGAGGCCATTTCAGTTAACACAGGTAAGTTATCTGGTTCCGCTACGCCCTCATCAAGAATGACTGGCGTGATTTTGGTCTGTGATTCAACAACAATCACCTCATCACTCTCACTCTCGGGCACTAGCTGGTCAAGCCCTTTCGACGATGCAAGTGATTGAACGGTAGGCAGATCTTCAGGTTCAAGCGTCTCTTTAGCTGACGACACTTCTTGCTCAATTGGACGCTTATACGCCTGAATATCAACCTGGGCAGGCTCTGAAAAGAACTCACCAATATAATCATTCAAGATCTGACCGTTAGAATTTGCTTCTTGGGAGCTTAAGGGAGCATCGTCATCATTCTTATCTGAGGCGCTTGCTGAACAATGATCTACAATCTCAGTGCCTGCAGAGCTCATGTCCTGCTCAGCGACCAATAACTGAGGTTTCGGGGAAGCCCCCTGACTTGAAGAGGATATATTGATTCGCACACTCATTCTGCGCGCAGAAGTCTCGACCTGAGACAGTTCGCTCTGAGCTCGTTCCATGCGAGTAGAATTCAGATAACAGCGATAAACCTGAACAATCAAAACCCCCACTAAAATGAGGGTAGTCGCCTCAAACAAGTGGATAAGTGAATTCATGAACATCATCTTCCCTTTCTATAAGGTCTAGAAAGCCCGACAATCAAGTTGCTAGCGTTAGATCATCAAGCTCACGAGTACAAGTCTTATTTTTATATAGCTAATAGTTACTACCGATGACTAAAATATATCCAAATGCACTTTATCAAAAACTAGACAATAGGTCATGGGTGAAAACCGAACTTTTTTCACTTACATGTA
>NZ_LWEY01001064.1:0-577 GCF_001634935.1 Oleiphilus sp. HI0043
TGTTAGCCGCTCAGCTTATTATGCTTGGCTCAAACGGCCAACTAAATCTATTACGCCAAAGCAGTTACATTTGTATAGCAGAGCTAAAACTATCTTCGAGAAAAGCCGAAGTAGTTTGGGTTATAGAGAACTGCGGAAACGATTGTGCAGAGAGGGCTTTGATATTACTGAATACAGCGCTCAAAAATTAATGGCTAAGCTTGGATTGGTCGTTACGCAACGCATTGCATACAAGGCAACAACTAAGCGTAAACACAGTGATGCTGTTGCAGATAACTTGCTGAACCAGAACTTTAATCCGGTTGGGCCAAATCAAATCTTGGCTGGCGATGTGACTTATCTGAAAACAGGCGAAGGCTGGATGTATCTCGCGATCGTCATGGATTTATTTTCACGCCGAATCGTTGGCTGGCAGATTGATAAGCGTATGACTACTGACTTGGTTAGTCGAGCTATGATCAGGGCATATAATCTGCGCCAGCCTCCTAAAGGCTTGGTGTTTCATAGTGACAGAGGTTCGCAGTATACCAGCAAGCGTTATCGCACACTGCTGAGTAATTATGGCATCAGAGCTAGC
>NZ_LWEY01001065.1:0-548 GCF_001634935.1 Oleiphilus sp. HI0043
GCCAATTCGAATTGAAATGGACAATTAAAGGGCTCAGTCCAGAATGGTATACTGTTACGTACTTGTAGCCAAAAGGTTCGATCTGGCGCGATAAAGGTCGTGATAGACAGAATTCGATCTTACAGACGAAAATGGGGCACTCGGCATAGCAATTCAACACCCACAGGCAAAAAAGTCCGCAAGTCTGCCATTCAGAAGACATATACAGATAGGGATTATTCAGCCAAACTTTGCGTTTAGTGAATTAACGAAAAGAGCACAGGCTGTGTGAAAACTGTGGTTCAGTTTTTGCTGTGAGCAGATCATAAATATACGCAAGTATCATTTTCGAATTAACAAGTTTGGTATAATTCTTAACAGCTTAAAAACAAGGAAGTGAGCTGTTATGTCCCACCATATTAAGGGTAAAAGCCGATCTCAGGCGACATTTTTCCCTGAAGTCCTCGATGACTTCGTCAGTACTGAAAACCCTGTCAGAGTGATTGATGTTTTTGTTGATGAGCTAGACTTAAACGAACTTGGCTTTAAAGGTGTTGTCCCAAAAGATA
>NZ_LWEY01001066.1:0-1229 GCF_001634935.1 Oleiphilus sp. HI0043
TTTAGCTTCACAGCGCCCAAAGAAGGTCGTATTTTGGTCGATTTGACCGAAAAGTGCCTGGCGAATGGATCTTTAGCCGACAGTTGCCCCACCGGCCTGCCGCAAAGGCTGACAGTACATGGATTGAGAGCTTAGGAGCGTCAATTAAATAAACGAGTCTGCGATGGGCCGAACAGGCTGGGAGTCAGTGGTGGGGCTCGCTCTGGCGGCTGGTTGTGATGGTTAGTATCGGCTTTGGCCGCCTTCTGTTTGAGATGTTTAAGAATCTGCTCGATTATGTCCGGATCCTCAATGCTGGCAATCACTTTGACATGCCCTCCACAGTGCTCGCAAACCTCAATATCAATATTGAAGACTCGCTTAAGTCGCTGCATCCATGTCATGGCGTGGTGCCGCTCTTCAGGGGTCTTATCGAGCCAGTCAGTATCGGCTGCTTCTAGTTTGTCAGGCTTTTTTCCGCGTTTAGCCGGTGTGACCTGAACACGGTGTTTGCTGTTCGGTGCGAAGACTCCGTGGAATCGGGTGAGGTTGACGCGCGGCTTGGGTACCAGTGCAGCCAGCTTGGCCATGAAGTCCATGGGTTCGAAGATCACATGGGTTGTGCCATTGCGATACGGGGTTTTGAGTTCATACCGAACGTGTCCATTGGAGGTCAATGCCAGGCGCTTTTCTGAAACAGCGGGTCGGCTAACGTAGCGGCAGAGCCGTTCGAGTTTATCCCTCTGATGTCCTTCGGCCATCACACCGGCGTGGAGTGAAAAACCTGCCACTTTAGCCGCTTGGCCATAGCCTGGCTTCTCACTTTCGCAATGAGGGAAGGTTTGCAGGGTGAAGACCTTACTCCCTTGCTGGGGGCCGGTGGCGATGCGGTAAGTCACCGAGGAACCGTGCATTTGCGTGAGTACATCTCCTCCTTCCTCGTCCAGCGTCAACCAGGTATTCTCGGCATCTCGCTCCAACAGACCGCGTTTTTCCAGGCAGCGAGCGACCCGGTGGCTGAGGGTGTTAACGAGCGCATTGAGTTCATGTTGAGTGGGTGCCTTGACCCGATGGAACCGCCGTTGGCCATAGGTATCTTCGGCGTATACGCCATCGAGAAATAGCATGTGGTAATGGACATTAAGGTTGAGCGCAGAACCAAAGCGTTGGATCAACGTCACTGCACCGGTTTGTGCGGTAGCCTTGGTAAAACCAGCCTGCCTAATTAAATGCGTAGAGACGGTGCGGTA
>NZ_LWEY01001067.1:0-385 GCF_001634935.1 Oleiphilus sp. HI0043
TAATATATGTGTCATACCATATAAGCGGAGGCCAGCACCATGAAAAACAATACCATAATTTTTGTCGGATTGGACACCCATAAGGAGTTCACCGAAGTCGCATATTGCGAAGATCAACGAGGCTCAGAAGTAAAGCATCTTGGAAGAGTTTCTTCAGCCAAAGTATCACTTACCAAGATGGCAAGACAGTTTGAAAGCAAATACCCGCAGGCTACCCTGCATTTTGTTTATGAAGCAGGCCCCTGTGGCTACTGGATTTATCGATTGCTGACAAGCTTAGGCCATTGTTGCTATGTTGTTGCGCCATCACTGATTCCAAAGAAACCCGGACAACGCGTGAAAACAGATAAACGCGATGCACAAGATTTAGCTCGTTTGGTTCGTA
>NZ_LWEY01001068.1:0-704 GCF_001634935.1 Oleiphilus sp. HI0043
TGAGCTAAATACCCCTTATACCGATGCTGGTGCGACTGCGAATGACGCACTTGACGGAGACCTATCTGCAGGCATTATAGTTGGCGGCACAATGGTCGACTCTAGCGTTGCTGGTACTTATGTCATTACCTATGATGTCAGTGACTCCAACGGTAACCCTGCCGTACAGCAAACGCGCACGGTAAATGTGAACGACTTTACCGCCCCTGTCATTACACTTAATGGTGACAGCAGCATTAATATCGCTCTAGGTAGTGTCTACAATGATGCGGGTGCGAGTGCGTCGGACAATATTGATGGCGATATTTCAGCAAGCATTATTCAGAGTGGCGCTGTTGATACCGGTACAATTGGCAGCTATACACTTGTGTATAACGTAAGTGATGCGGCTGGCAACGATGCAATGCCCGTCACACGAACAGTTAATGTTGCTGATGCGAGCGGCCCTGTTATTACACTGATCGGAAACAACCCGATCGATCATGAGGTGAATACAATCTTCACCGACCCGGGTGCGACAGCGCTAGATAATGTCGACGGAGATGTATCTTCAAATATCGGTGTCAGTGGTACGGTCAATGCTGCAGTTGTTGGTAGCTATGTACTGAGCTACAACGTGAACGACTCATCGGGTAACCCTGCCAACACCGTTAATCGAACGGTCAATGTTCAGGATACCGGCGCTCCTAGCATCACCGTGTTAG
>NZ_LWEY01001069.1:0-612 GCF_001634935.1 Oleiphilus sp. HI0043
AGAGAAAGGGACATTACAAGGGTGCTGAGAAGCTTAGATTTGATAGACACGAATTAGACTTTTTAGTGGTTGATTCTATGGCTGGGCATTATAGGGGTTTTGCACTTAAAGGTAAAAGCGAAAAGAACTTAAACCACAGAGGACACCGAGCGCTTCGCTACACAGAGGAAGAGATGGAGACACACCTAAAAAGGCTTTTATCTTTTCTCTGTTTTTATCTTTTCTCTGTGTAGGCCGCAGGCCGCTCTGTGCCCTCTGTGGTGAACCGTCTTTTGTGTTTTGATCTTTAAGGGATAAACCGAAGAACCACAGAGGACACCGGGCGCTTCGCTGCACAGAGGAAGAGATGGAGACACACCTAAAAAGGCTTTTATCTTTTCTCTGTTTTTATCTTTTCTCTGTGTAGGCCGCAGGCCTCTCTGTGCCCTCGGTGGTGAACCGTCTTTTGTGTTTTGATCTTTAAGGGCAGTCTTTAGCGACAGAAAAAACTACACCCACTGCCTGCTTAGATGTATAATCTGCCGCCTATTTTTTAAGCAACTCTTTTCGCAAGCGATTGATATTTAGATGACCGACACCACGACCAAGAAGCTTTTTATTAAAACTCACGGC
>NZ_LWEY01001070.1:0-1547 GCF_001634935.1 Oleiphilus sp. HI0043
TGCGGATGAGTGGCTCGCGGCGAGTGAGCACCATAAAGGCAGTTGGTGGACACATTGGAACGACTGGCTCCAGCCCTATAAAGGCGAAGAGATCGAAGCTCGTTTGCCCGAAGCAGGAAAGCTTGAAGTCTTATGTGATGCCCCTGGTACCTATGTAAAACGTAAGCTTGGTGTGATGAACTGATAGAAGAAACTATCGTTCTAGGGCAGGCTTTTGTTTTTAATAAAACGCTGCCATTCTAGCAAGGCTTGTTGGAAGTCAAGTAAACCACATTCTGCCTGGAGCTCCTGGTCATATAATTCTGTATTTTCAGGAAGCTCTTCGTAGACCTCATAACCGAGAGCGTTCGCAAGAACTTCTGCTCCCACTTTGTCTAACCTGAGTTGAAATTCAGAGCCTTGAAAGTGGTATTGAGTGATTTGTCCTTTTTCCACTTTGTCTATTATTGTTAAACCTCGTCAATTGCGACGATAGTCTTTAGCTCCATATTGAAGTAAGTAGCGATAGCTTCATGGCCGCTAGAAAATAGGGCTTGCGGCTGGGAACTCTCATCAAACAAAAACTCGTAATCCAATTTTGGCCTCTGTTGTTTGATTAAAACATTTCCAAATCACCATCTTCAACCAGGTGCTCTACAATTTGATCGTTTTCAGTAAACTTTTCAGGTGACCAGCTAAGGTTGAAGATAAGGCGTTGATAGATGGTGATTTCATCAAAGCGGAATTTAGGGTCGATCAGCTTAAACTTAAAGCATAGTTGAGGCTCGGTTGAACCAAAGGACATATGTTTTTGAGAGTGGTTTACCAGCGTTGGGACATAAATACGATTGCCTTCTAAACTCTCAACGGAAGAGAAGTAGCAAGAGCGTGCTTTACCCCAAATCAGGTTGGTGGCTTCGTTGAGAATCGAGTTAATATCATTGCGATTCGGACGCATTGAATGAATGGCAGTTGCGTCAGAGCGAATTAAATCAGTGATTTCCTTTTCAGTGGTCTGCAGCATCATATAACCACGGCACCAGTCACTTTCCAAAGGAATCAGTGTGAACAATTCACCATAGATTAATTGGTCTTTTACCAGGTAGGGGTAATCACAATGAACTTTTACCCCGGGGATCAGGCTTTCAAATACTTGAGTAGAGATCTCCTGAAAGCCCTTGGCCAACTCCAGAGGGTAATACATGCTACAAATATACTCGTTGATCAAACCGTTAAGTTGGTCAATGTTGTTGTTTTCATAGCTGCCAGCAATCGCTTGAAGGACTTCAGGAGAAAGTTCTTTACGCGTTACTCTGCGTAAAAATATCGGTAGTTCAGGACGTTTGCGGTGAATCTGGAGGCACAAATCTCAACCACTTACGCCACTACTATCAGGCGCTTCGGTCAGGAATACACTGCCCAGGTCGAGATTTGACGACAGGACTTCGTCAAACTCACTCGACGCCCCTTCGAGACCGATATGGTCGTCCTCGGTTTTGACTCTTAAACCAACCAAATTATTTTCAATGCAAACATCTTTTAACAAGGTCAATGACGTTTTTTCGAAC
>NZ_LWEY01001071.1:0-814 GCF_001634935.1 Oleiphilus sp. HI0043
TTACTCTGCGCATGCAGGTCAGGAAGACTTGCTGAACTTAGTGCAAGGTATGAATGCTAAGCCTTCAGAAATAAGAATTGTTCATGGTGATGATGACGCGAAGAGGGCTTTAAAACAGGCGCTACGGGAATTATTGGGGGAAGAGGTCAGGCTGGTTATCCCTTAAAGATTAAGACACAAAAGACGGTTCACCACCGAGGACACAGAGCGGCCTGCGGACTACACCGAGAAAAGACAAAAAGTTTTTAGTATTTCTTAATCTCTTCCTCTGTGCAGCGAAGCGCCCGGTGTCCTCTGTGGTTCATCGGTTTATCCCATAATGATCAAAACACAAAAGAAGGTTCACCACCGAGGGCACAGAGCGGCCTGCGGCCTACACCGAGAAAAGACAAAAAGTTTTTAGTATTTCTTAATCTCTTCCTCTGTGCAGCGAAGCGCTCGGTGTCCTCTGTGGTTTATTGGTTTATTCCTTAAAGATCAAAACACAAAAGACGGTTCACCACAGAGGGCTCAGAGCGGCCTGCGGCCTACACAGAGAAGAAAATTTAATTTTTTCTAAGTTTATTGTGTTGTTAAGTGAATCAATGGGGTCAGACTCGATTGAAATTATTCTGTTGGAATATAGCGCGTGCGTTGGTAAGCGTTCGGTAATCTCACTTACTGAAACCAATTAACTCCCAACTCCGTATCACCTCTCGAATAAACCCGTGCTTAATCAAGCGCTCTCGATGAACTCTACTAAGTTGTTTCGTTTGAATGGCGACAACACCAGCACTTTGTAATTCACTTAACTTCTCTAGTGAACCAGCTAGCT
>NZ_LWEY01001072.1:0-966 GCF_001634935.1 Oleiphilus sp. HI0043
GCCCTGTGCTGTTTGTTGTGAACGAAATAAAGCTAGATCTATTTGAAATACGAGTTTTCACACAGCCTGAGCACAAAGCGCTACCTTTTTGAACACTACCGTCTATCTTCTTCACAGAGCGGACCTCATGTTAGTGGAGTTGTTTTCCTAGGTCATAAACAGAGGTAATATTGTAAAGTCTAAGGATTTTTAACGGTGCTGGATAAAATCATCAAGAATATTCAATACGCTATCTGATAAGCCAATAAGTTCTTCAACAGCTCCCTGTAGAGATAATGGTTCAGCGCCTGCTCGTGCAAGCTTATAGATCTCTATACCCTTCGCGTGTACTTTCGGATGAACATCTTCATATAGGTCTTTGAAGCGTTTTTTGGAACTTAGCGACTGGCCCTTATCTGACATTAGATACTTCCCAAGACGACATTGGGTATGATCTTTTAGCTCACTCTCTTGTACGCTGTTTTGTCCAAATAATGCAAAACGGATGTAAACGTAAGGCGAAGCGCACATATCCAAGAATCTAATGATTTAGTATGACATTCCATGGCAGCAGATCTTCCATTTCTGCTTGCTGATCTCTTTTACTAAGTGCTTTCAATAGATAATGAAGATAATCGAATGGCACAAGGTCATTTGCCTTTGCCGTTTCAACAATACTGTAAAGTACACTGCTGGCATGGGCACCACTAGTGGTGTTTGAGAATAACCAGTTTTTTCGCCCTATCACGAAGGGTTTGATTGCTCTTTCTGCACGATTGTTATCGATATTCAGATGACCATCTTCTAAGTAGCGTGTCAGCTTTGGCCATTGATTTAAACTGTATGCGAGTGCTTTGCCCAAGGCCGATTTAGGCGGTACCTGCAGAATCGAGTTATCCAACCAGATTTTATATTCTTTCAACAAGGGTGTCGCATGTACGACTCGATATGCCTGTTTTTCTCTGGGCGATTTATCCTTTATGGCAG
>NZ_LWEY01001073.1:0-534 GCF_001634935.1 Oleiphilus sp. HI0043
GTGCATCGCGTTTATCTGTTTTCACGCGTTGTCCGGGTTTCTTTGGAATCAGTGATGGCGCAACAACATAGCAACAATGGCCTAAGCTTGTCAGCAATCGATAAATCCAGTAGCCACAGGGGCCTGCTTCATAAACAAAATGCAGGGTAGCCTGCGGGTATTTGCTTTCAAACTGTCTTGCCATCTTGGTAAGTGATACTTTGGCTGAAGAAACTCTTCCAAGATGTTTTACTTCTGAGCCTCGTTGATCTTCGCAATATGCGACTTCGGTGAACTCCTTATGGGTGTCCAATCCGACAAAAATTATGGTATTGTTTTTCATGGTGCTGGCCTCCGCTTATATGGTATGACACATATATTATGGCTCTGGCTTTGCTAACCCACGATAGGAGGTCAGCACTCTTTTGGGACGTGGGGAGTCATTATGTCTAGGTTTCCGAGTGCCCAACAATTAGTGTACACCCTACTATAGTTATATAGACCTTATGTGGAGGTGCTCATGGCACGTAAAAAAACTCAAGCTTACTCTGAAGA
>NZ_LWEY01001074.1:0-335 GCF_001634935.1 Oleiphilus sp. HI0043
GGGTGCGACAGCGCTAGATAATGTCGACGGAGATGTATCTTCAAATATCGGTGTCAGTGGTACGGTCAATGCTGCAGTTGTTGGTAGCTATGTACTGAGCTACAACGTGAACGACTCATCGGGTAACCCTGCCAACACCGTTAATCGAACGGTCAATGTTCAGGATACCGGCGCTCCTAGCATCACCGTGTTAGGTAGCAGCCCACTTAACCATGAGCTAAATACCCCTTATACCGATGCTGGTGCGACTGCGAATGACGCACTTGACGGAGACCTATCTGCAGGCATTATAGTTGGCGGCACAATGGTCGACTCTAGCGTTGCTGGTACTTATG
>NZ_LWEY01001075.1:0-260 GCF_001634935.1 Oleiphilus sp. HI0043
GCTGTTTAAGCTTCTCAAGCACATTTGTATTTGTAGAGGCTTCGTTGGTGGTGTGTTCCTAGGGAATCCGGTAAAGTCGCCATCTACGGTGTTTTTGTCTCTGGGCAAGCACTTTGGTTTTAACGTGGTGTTTGGTGTAGTTGGTCGTTCTAAAACATCTAACCAGTTCATCAAACATCACTCCGGCCACAAAAACACGTGGCCTGCGTTGGACGCACGATAGAGCCGTGCGCCGTTTATAAAAGCGTTAGGTGTTCGCA
>NZ_LWEY01001076.1:0-562 GCF_001634935.1 Oleiphilus sp. HI0043
AACCAGCCGCAAATGCGGGCGTTGGTATGACTCCCCACGTCAAGAGGCCCGCACAAAATCCTGCCGGAACCTCGGCCAGAGCCTTTCTTTTTAATTAACATTCTTCCCGTTAGGGAAGCGTCAACGCATCAGATGAAGCAAGTAATTTCGACGGTGATCATGCTGGTATTCGTGGGTTGCTAACGCGACGCGTTAACCTATCCAACCTTACTTATTACGTCGTGGTGCCTGTCTTCAGTCTATGCTCGTGGATCAATGTACTGCTAGCTCATTGCCAACCTAACGCCTTCGGTGATTGCACCACAGCCGCTGCTTGATCTTTTGCATTGACGCTAAACTTGTTCATGTATTATTCCTTATCTACTTAAGCGGGTACGCGTGAGATTCGTGTTTTTGGATCTATTCTGGGTAAGGTGACTTCCTTCGAGATTGACCAGATATAAGCTATCAGTTCTCGTGCGATCGCCGTTACCACGACACTTCGATGTTTACCTTTGTGTATTAGTCGTTGATATCGTCTACATAATCTCTGTTGTGCTTGCCAAGCTTGATCAATTACCTC
>NZ_LWEY01001077.1:0-440 GCF_001634935.1 Oleiphilus sp. HI0043
AAGTATTTACTTCGACGACAAGGTGGTGATCGAGAAATGGTCGAGATATTGGCCTTGGTACTTCATCACGACGAACAGCTGGTTGAGCAAGCGGTTGAGGAATCTCTGCGATGCGGGCACCCCTCAAAACAGCATGTAATGAACTGTTTGAGCCAACTCATCGAACAGGAAACACCTGAGCCTTTGCTAACACCACCCTCTCTCATTCTAAACGAAGAGCCTATTGCCAACACACAACGCTACGATCAACTAAGAGGTCATCCTTATGCACATTGAAACCATGATCCACACCTTCAAACAACTCAAACTACACGGTATGGCCAACAGTGTTATGGAGCTATCACAGCAAGCTGGGCCATCTTACCTTCAAGCACAGCCCATTCTTGAAGCCTTGATCAAAGCTGAAGTAACAGATCGAGAAGTGCGATCAATCGCTTATC
>NZ_LWEY01001078.1:0-507 GCF_001634935.1 Oleiphilus sp. HI0043
TTTGTGGTTGTACAACTCACTACACACAAAAAAGAGATGACGGTACAAATAGGGTCGCAATCAACGCCAGAATGGCTGCTCCTGAGATATTTAAGTCCGTTAATGTTAGGTTTTTCGATGGTGCTGATACCTTTAAATATGTTGAGAAATAGAGCACTTAACAAGTTTATCAAACCTCGTTCCGCCCACAAAGAAACGTGGGCTACACTGGACGCGCAAAGACACGCGCGCCGTTTATAAAAGCGTTAAATTTTTTTGGCTCTAAAGGTATAGAGCTCAATATTCGGCAAGGAGTGCTCAGTTCTTATTAAGCATTCCTTCGTTTAAAGTTCTAGGGTGTGTGGCACGGTTTCCCACTGTTCCGCTCCACTGTTTAAGTTTCTCAGGCACTTTTTAATTTGCTGAGATTTCGTCGGTGGTGTGTTCCTATGGAATCCGGTAAAGTTATCACTTTAGGTATTCTAGTCTCAGGTCAAAAGCTTAGGTTTCGCCTGCGGCTACACAACG
>NZ_LWEY01001079.1:0-447 GCF_001634935.1 Oleiphilus sp. HI0043
TAAATTCGGCAATAGCCAAAAACATTTCTACAGCATCATCAAACAATCTACTTCTTTCATCATTTACCATGATTTTCTCCTCCTCTATTTTTGTTTTGTTAGCTCGTCCCATTTACCACCCCAGTCCATAATTAACTTAAGTGAACCTTCAGGGTCGTCGTGATCCCATGGCCCCCAATACCTTTTCCTTATCGGTTTTTTAAGTCTGCAATGGTCAACGGCGTTTTTCAAGGTAGTTGTCGCCTGAGCATTTAAGCTGCTTGTTTTTCCTTCTCCGGGTTCAACTTAACGTCACCCACTTTCTCCCAGTTCCGCGTAGCTTTTGACCACCTTATTTGGTTCTTTCTTTTCATCTTGCGATAAAGCTCATCCCTCTTCGATAATATTTCTTCATCCAGACCTAAGTGCCTTTGCTCTGGGGTAACAAAGTTAATTCGACTATGCCGG
>NZ_LWEY01001080.1:0-3073 GCF_001634935.1 Oleiphilus sp. HI0043
AAGGCCGTAGATAGCATCTTCGTCAGTTACCTGAGAAATCTGCATAGCCTCATTGCCTTCAAACATGGAGTTCATTACACGTCCGAATAGTGTCGCATCTTCACCGAAGCGGTTGGCTGCAATAGCGGCATCTTCATCACCCGTAAGGATGTTGTTAACACTACGTACAATACGTTCTGCACGAAGAGACTGGCGTTCAGCAACTGAGATCTGGTCTGCGGGAGCATCGTTCTCAAGTAGAATCATGACCACGTCTTCATACTCAATCTGGAGCTGAGGAATGGTTTCGTTTAATGTTTCAGCGATCTGGTGCAGGGTCAAAACCGTTTCCTTGTTTTCCAGGATACGGTCAGCATTGCTTTTTACTGTTTTCCACAGGTCGGTTACACCGGCGTCATCAGCAAGGTTTGATGGCGGCAAGCCGGTTTCATCATTACCTTGGTTGATTAACTGTAGCTTGTTTTCAAAGTCATCTCTAGACTTCTTCAACTGATCAAAGGCCTCTTCTTTACCGGCAGCAGCTTCAGTTGCGTTCTTTGCGACCTCTTGAGACAGTACGCGCAAATCACTAGCGTGACTGGCATATTCGACATCGTGGTTACCGTCTCTAGTGATAAAATATGAAACAACTAAAAGCGAAATCAATAACACGATCAGCGCTGAGCCCACTAAAAGAATTTGTGAGTTGGCGCTCTGGTCTGTGCTAAATTTTCCAGATATGATTTTCATTTCCTGGCTCCCGGCCTTGTACGATCTAGTGTTTGTTTTTCAATTTACTGCTTTCAAATGATGAGCAGCGTTACTACCTGACTGCAACATCAAGAAACTTTTTATTGTTTGTCAGTGTGAAGGTATCAAATACATTCCATTGACTATTGTTCTTTTCAAATGCGCCTTTTATAAAAGGCTGGATTGACTTTTCTAATAGTGAGTTAGCATTCTTTTGAAAGCTATCAGCTGAAAAGTACTGCATGCCGTGAACGCTATCTACGACAAAGCCGCTAAGAATCTCACCGTGCTCGACGATTAAGACTCGTTTATCTCTGCTCTTTTTGGAGCTGGATTCAACATCAAAAAATAAGGCTAAATCCATGATTGGAAGTAGACGGCCACGTACGTTTGCTACACCAAGCATCCAGTTTCGTACACCTGGAACAGAGGTGTACTTGGGTAGGTGCAGGATTTCAGATACTGAACCCATTGGAGCAACGAACTGAGTGTTGGCAATCGTAAAGCCGATACCATTCCATAACTCTACAGCTTCGTCTTGCGCAGGCAGCCCCGCAGCGTACTTAACGCTACGGTTTACGATGTCAGCTAGAATATCAAAGGGGCTAGCTTGCTTGGCAGAAGATGCGCTCATGCTCTGTTAATACCCTAACCCAGCAATTCGTTGATAGTTTGAATCAGGCTACTTTCTGGCACAGGTTTTACAAGATATCCTTTGGCGCCTTGGCGTGTACCCCATACCCGGTCTGTTTCCTGGTCTTTTGTTGTCACGATAATTACCGGAATTTCAGCAGTTTCAGTTGCTCGAGTTAATTGTCGAGTGGCCTGAAAACCATTTAAACCTGGCATCACGACATCCATCAGGATTAGGTCAGGTTGTTCTGCTCTCGCAACAGCAACGCCATCAGCACCATTATCAGCGGTAATCACCTCATGATTGTTGCTTTCTAGAATGGTTGAAATTTTACGAATCTCTGTAGGCGAGTCGTCCACGATCAAAATGCGAGCCATAATTCCTCCTGGCAAAATACTACTCTTTGTAAACCGAAATAATTAGCTGACTTGGCTATTCGGCATATGGGTGCGAATAGTATTCAATAATTCATCTTTACTAAATGGTTTGGTTAAATATTGGTCTGACCCAACGATACGACCTTTCGCCTTATCAAAAAGACCATCCTTACTGGACAGCATTATGACGGGGGTAGACTTGAAGGCACTGTTATTTTTTATCAGCGCACAGGTTTGATAACCATCCAGCCTAGGCATCATGATATCAACAAATATTATATCGGGGTGGGAGTCTGCTATCTTAGCGAGCGCATCAAAACCATCTGTAGCGGTGATGACGGTACAGCCAACTTTTTTTAGCAGAGTCTCTGCGGTACGACGAATAGTCTTACTATCGTCGATAACCATAATTTTAAGGTTTTCGAAATTATCTTCCATTATCCAGCAGCCTAAGGCACTTGAAGAACAATTAGCGTCGGGTCTGACATGTCTTGTACGCGACGCACTACGATATTCCAAGCCTGAACTTGTCAAACCTGGTATTTACTTTTCACGGTCACGATACAAAATTCGGCGACCATTATTTCACTATAGACCAATATCTTAAAAGTGTTTGTTAATATCAAATCACGATTAATTTCATAAGCATTTATTATTTATAGTTTAAATAGATAATCTAAGAAAGAAATTGTTTTATTCAAAATGTAATGAAAGTTAAACTAAGATAGTAGTTCTTAAGGTTAGTACATTTTTTTTGTTTCGCAGGTAATAAATGACGTTTAAGTTAGGAATTGTGATGGATCCCATTTCCGGGATTAATATCAAGAAGGATAGTTCCTTCGCTATGCTGCTTTCTGCCCAAGCGAAAGGCTGGTCTTTGAACTATATGGAAATGTCTGACCTATATTTGGATCAAGGTACGGCTCGTGGACGTTTGACGCCTCTCAAGGTAAGTAACGATGAGCAAAGCTGGTATGAACTTGGTGAGCCGCGCGAAGCCGATTTGGCTGAGTTAGACGTCATTCTTATGCGTAAGGATCCACCCGTTGATTCAGAGTTTATTTACGCTACGCATATTCTAGAACGGGCCGAGCAGCAGGGAGCTTTAGTATTAAATAAAGCCCAAAGCTTGCGAGATTGTAATGAAAAGCTATACGCGACTCTTTTCCCCCAATGTTGCCCGCCTGTTTTGGTCTCGAGAGATCAGCAACGCTTGAAAGCGTTTTGTAAGCAGCATGAAGACGTCATCTATAAACCCTTGGATGGTATGGGAGGCGCTTCTATTTTCAGAGTGACTCTGGGGGACAGTAACCTAAGTGTGATTCTCGAAACG
>NZ_LWEY01001081.1:0-390 GCF_001634935.1 Oleiphilus sp. HI0043
TGTCACTTGGTACAACACAGAGCACCGGCATAGTCGAATTAACTTTGTTACCCCAGAGCAAAGGCACTTAGGTCTGGATGAAGAAATATTATCGAAGAGGGATGAGCTTTATCGCAAGATGAAAAGAAAGAACCAAATAAGGTGGTCAAAAGCTACGCGGAACTGGGAGAAAGTGGGTGACGTTAAGTTGAACCCGGAGAAGGAAAAACAAGCAGCTTAAATGCTCAGGCGACAACTACCTTGAAAAACGCCGCTATATAGACCACTAAGGAGATTATGAACACGATAAATAGGAATAAAAAGTATAGAGGAAAAATCCTCAAAGCTCTTCGAACATAAAAGTTTTTAAGATATAGCTTAAAACTCTTTTCCTTGCCTGAAAATAAGCTC
>NZ_LWEY01001082.1:0-276 GCF_001634935.1 Oleiphilus sp. HI0043
TAGCCAAGCAATTAATCTGTCAAAAGATAATATTCCCCTAATAGTGAACTTTGCTCAAAAGCTAATTAGTGATCTTCAGGGCAGATTTGATATTTGAGTAAAGCTGACACTTTCTCTGTGCAGCAAGCGCTCTGTGTCCTCTATGGTTCATCGGTTTACCCCTTAATTAAAGATCAAAACATAAAAGACGGTTCACCACCGAGGACACAGAGCGGCCTGCGGCCTACACAGAGAAAAGATAAAAGCTTTATTAGATGTGTCTCAATCCCTTCCTCG
>NZ_LWEY01001083.1:0-811 GCF_001634935.1 Oleiphilus sp. HI0043
CAAAGGCTTTTAGCATCATCTAATGGAATGCTAATTCGTGGTTCAGAGAATAAACCATCCTGAGGTTGTAACTCGATATGCTGACTTTGTAGTTCACTTAAACTTTTGCCGTAATCGTAATCTCCAATTTCGGTCTTTACCATTGAACTACAACCTGACAATAAGGCTAAAACTGCAATAACAAATATGTGCTTCAATTTAACTCCTTTTTTACAGCTAACGCCTTTAGCTGCGGCGAGCGATAGCGAGTCCAGCCCCGGGGATTTTTCCGGGGCGAGGCAGGCTAAACTTGTTAGGCTTTTTTATTCGCATATTTCTCGGCTACTTTTTCAGATAATTCAAGAATGGTATTGGAAGCACTCTGATAGGTATAAGGTCCATCCGGGCGATAATATTTTGCTTCTCTTGAGCTAATGGTCCAGTAGATTTTTTTAATGCCCAAAGTTGAACATAGATTCTGCATGGTAAGCTCAAGTTTCTTTCCTTGTGGAACATTTGTTCTGGCAGTTGTTGTGCCAAAATAACCTGTCCCAGTATCTCTTACTATCTCGACTTTCATAGCATCTCCATGAGCCTAACGCCGCAATAAAGGGCGAGCGGCGCGCAGCAGAGCGAGTCCAGCCCACGGGCCCTTTCGTGGGCGATCTTTGATTGCCTGGTTATATTTCATTTGCTACGAGATTAGATTTAACCTTGCCAGAAATTACCAATTTATAAAATACAAACTCAGCGACTAAGCCTGAAAATATTGCCGCTGCAACTGCTATACCCCCGCTAGCAGTTGCCTTTGCTACAGCAGCTAAAACTAAAA
>NZ_LWEY01001084.1:0-836 GCF_001634935.1 Oleiphilus sp. HI0043
ATTTGACGCTGATGCAGAGCTAATGCTCAAACTATCTCCGTCGATATCACCATCATTCGCTAACACATTAATGGTGACAGACGTATCCTCCTGTGTTGCTGCCGCATCTGCAACAGCAACAGGCGCATCATTTTCAGGGTTCACTGTGACAGAGACTGACGAGGTCATGGTGCCACCGTTACCGTCTGAGATTTCATAGCTGATGCTATCTAAACCATTGAAATCTGCATTAGGCGAGTAGCTCAGCGTTCCATCGCCATTAATTACAACAGCACCACTTACCGCTGATGCAGAGCTAACGCTCAAACTATCACCATCGATATCGCTGTCATTCGCTAACACATCAATCGTGACTGACGTATCTTCCTGCGTTGCAGCCGTATCGAATACAGCAACAGGCGCATCGTTTTCGGGGTTAACCGTGACGAATACCGATGAGGCCGCGGTGCTACCGTTACCATCTGAGACTTCATAGCTGATGCTATCTAAACCGTTGAAATCTGCATTAGGTGTGTAGTTCAGCGTTCCATCACCATTGATGAGAACCGAACCATACGAGGCTGAAGCAGAGCTAATGCTCAGACTATCACCATCGATATCGCTGTCATTGGCTAACACATCAATGATAATGGAAGTATCTTCCTCGGTGTTTGCTGTATCCGCTAGAGCGGTAGGTTCGCTATTGCTCGAACTACTCTCGTCAGTCGCTAATGACTCAATATGATCGATTGAATGTGTGATATCCAAATCATCGAAATACACTACTACTTTTCGTTCCGGTGACTCATACCAGTCTTTAACGGTTATCTGATCAGACGTTCCGATAATAGAAACCA
>NZ_LWEY01001085.1:0-396 GCF_001634935.1 Oleiphilus sp. HI0043
AAGGCCTGTTGATGAGCCAAAATTATTGCTTGACGAATCAGGGGCTTCGTCAACAAAATTATCAGGCTCAGGCTCAGGCTCAGGCTCAGGCTCAGGCTCAGGCTCAGGCTCAGGCTCAGGCTCAGGCTCAGGCTCAGGCTCAGGCTCAGGCTCAGGCTCAGGCTCAGGGCTTAGGTCATGAATTTCGCTCAGGTATTCTTGAAGTGCTGGAGGCGGTTCTGTCTTGTTTAAAGAATTTTCGTTTTCTGTTGGTTCATCAGTGTTATTTGATTCTTGTTGATCCGAGCTTAAACTTTCCTCGACTTCCTCGACTTCCTCGACTTCCTCGACTTCCTCGACTTCCTCGACTTCCTCGACTTCCTCGACTTCCTCGACTTCCTCGTCTTCCTCGACTTC
>NZ_LWEY01001086.1:0-237 GCF_001634935.1 Oleiphilus sp. HI0043
TGTGGCTCGAATAGTTAGTACAGGTGGTACGGATTCTGGCAGCACAGGTGGTACAGATTCCGGCAGCACAGGTGGTACAGATTCCGGCAGCACAGGTGGTACAGATTCTGGCAGCACAGGTGGTACAGATTCTGGCAGCACAGGTGGTACAGATTCTGGCAGTACAGGTGGTACAGATTCTGGCAGTACAGGTGGTACAGATTCTGGCAGTGCAGGTGGCGATATCATCCCTGTTTT
>NZ_LWEY01001087.1:0-513 GCF_001634935.1 Oleiphilus sp. HI0043
CTCTGCTTTAGCTTTCTCTGCTTTAGCTTTCTCTGCTTTAGCCTTCTCTGCTTTAGCCTTCTCTGCTTTGGCTTTTTCTGCTTTAGCCTTCTCAGCTTTAGCCTTCTCAGCTTTAGCCTTCTCAGCTTTAGCCTTCTCAGCTTTAGCCTTCTCTGCTTTGGCTTTCTCTGCTTTAGCTTTCTCTGCTTTAGCTTTCTCTGCTTTAGCTTTCTCTGCTTTAGCTTTCTCTGCTTTAGCTTTCTCTGCTTTAGCTTTCTCTTCTGTTAAAGGCTTTTCCTCTTCCTCCTCCTCTTCCTCTTCCTCTTCCTCTTCATTAATAGGATTATCTAATTTTATCAGAACTTTATGCTGCTTTTCTTCCTCTTCATCTTTATCCACCTGAGCAAGCATAACCACGCCGATTATAATCGCATGCAGCAAAAAACTAAGGCCAACAAATAAGGCGTAGCGATCTAAGTAGCGTCTTGGTAACATCAGTATTGCAACAACTCTTAATAGGCATTAAGCCTTTTA
>NZ_LWEY01001088.1:0-304 GCF_001634935.1 Oleiphilus sp. HI0043
AGGTTCAGGAAAAACAAAAGGCTCTGGATAAGAAAAAGGCTCTGGATAAGAAAAAGGCTCTAGAGAAGAAAAAGGCTCTAGAGAAGAAAAAGGCTCTAGAGAAGAAAAAGGCTCTAGAGAAGAAAAAGGCTCTAGAGAAGAAAAAGGCTCTGGAGAAGAAAAAGGCTCTAGAGAAGAAAAAAGCTCTGGAGAAGAAAAAGGCTCTGGAGAAGAAAAAGGCTCTAGAGAAGAAAAAAGCTCTAGAGAAGAAAAAGGCTCTGGAGAAGAAAAAGGCACTGGAAAAGAAAAAAGCACTGGAACTTGA
>NZ_LWEY01001089.1:0-1012 GCF_001634935.1 Oleiphilus sp. HI0043
AACAGTTTATTCTTTAACATATTATGATTTTCCTTAATTTTAAGTTATTGATTTAAGTTGAACCGAGATTTTATCTTATTGAAACTAATGCTGCCTACTAATTTTTCACCTAACGCTTTTATAAACGGCGCACGGCTCTATCGTGCGTCCAACGCAGGCCACGTGTTTTTGTGGCCGGAGTGATGTTTGATGAACTGGTTAGATGTTTTAGAACACCCAACTACACCAAACACCACGTTAAAACCTTTGTACTTGCCCAGAGACAAAAACACCCTAGATGGCGACTTTACCGGACTCCCTAAGAACACACCACCGACGAGGCCTCTACAAATTCAAATGTGCCTGAGAAGCTTAAACAGCAGAGCGGAACAGTGGGAAAACGTGCCACCTACCCTAAAACTTTACACGGAGGAATACATGATAAGAAACGAGCATTCCCTGCCGAATATTGAGCCCTAAACCTTAAGAGCCAAAAAACATTTAACGCTTTTATAAACGGCGCACGGCTCTATCGTGCGTCCAACGCAGGCCACGTTTCTTTGTGGCCGGAGTGATGTTTGATGAACTGGTTAGATGTTTTAGAACACCCAAGTAGAACAACACCACGTTGTGTAGCCGAAGGCGGAACTTTAGTTCGTTGCCTGTGGCTAAAATAATTAAGTTGACGACTTTACCGGATTCCCTAGGAACACACCACCGACGAAGCCTCTACAAATTAAAATGTACCTGAGAAACTTAAACAGCGGAGCGGAACAGCGGGAAACCGTGCCACTTACCCTAAAAACTTAAACGGAGGAATGTATGAAAAGAAACGAGCACTCCTTGCCGAATATTGAGCCTTAAACCTAAAGGCCAAAAAACATTTAACGCTTTTATAAACGGCGCGCGTCTTTTTGCGCGTCCAGTGCAGCCCACGTTCCTTTGTGGGCGGAACGAGGTTTGATAAACTTGTTAGGCACTTAGCAGTTTAACGGGTACAAGAAAATACCTTTTGTTTTTGTAAAAAGGATAT